>CAZGAK010000001.1:0-71088 GCA_964523565.1 uncultured Syntrophaceae bacterium
ATCAGGTCGGGAATGACAAAACGGCAAAAACTCTGACTTTTTACGAACTTGTCAATTTTGAACAATCAACAAAAAAGGGATTTACGGCTTAACAGTCGTAAATCCCTTAATTTTCATGGTGGGTCAGGGCAGAATCGAACTGCCGACACCTGGATTTTCAGTCCAGTGCTCTACCGACTGAGCTACCGACCCATTATCCTTGCTTGAGATCGCGTATATTAAGATCGAATATTTCTTTTGTCAAGGAATTTTTAACAGGTTGTTAAATAGCTGTAATTGGTATTGTTGCGTGTTGGTTCACGATTTATCCTGATTACGTTGGTTGCTGCTATCATGTCATGCCACCCCCGTTTTTTGGTATCGAAGGCAACCCAGACAAAGCCCAGATTAAATATCAGTCCGGAGATGATGTATCCCACCCATCTGAGAAAGGCTATTCCCAGTGTCATCGGTTCTCCTGTTTTTTGGATTACTTTAAGTCCGAGGAGCATTTTGCCCGGTGTCTGACCTATGGTCCCGTGGAAATAGGTAAAGTAAACCATATTCAGCAGTATACTTGTTCCGTAATAGGATATAAAAAAAGTACTTGTCGTGGTTGTCGATACATCCATGGAAAGACTGAATGGAAACCCCAGACCCAAAAACAAGACACCTGTGAAAATAAGGATCATGGAAATCAGGAAAAGGATAAACTTGTCTATCAGAAATGCTAACGTTCTTTGCCAGAACCCTCCATAGTGAATTTGATTCATTCAGTCTTTTCCCTTTCTCCAGAAGAGTCGAGTACACCTCTTTCATATTGAAGAATAGAAAGGATGGTCAGGGGAGCCGTTTCAGCCCTTAATATATATTTTCCCAGTGTTGCAGACAGGAAAGCATTTTTTTTAGCCTTTTCAGCTTCTTCCCGTGAGAATCCGCCTTCAGGGCCGACGACCAGAAAAAAGTTGTTTGTCCCTTTCCATTGTTTGTCCCTTAATATTTTTTTTAATCCTCTGTCAAATTCCTCTTCCCAGAAAAATATGCGGAGGTCATTTTCTCCCGGTAGTTTAAGCATTTCATCGAAAGGGATGATATCTGTTATCTCCGGTATGATTGCTCTCCTGCACTGTCTGGATGCCTCGACAGCTATCTTGCGCCATCTTGATACCCTGGCGGAGCTCTTATTTTCCGATAATTTTGGTATGGATCGTGAAGAAACAAACGGTATAATCCTGGTGACACCGAGTTCCGTCGTCTTCTGGATAATGAAGTCCATTTTAGATGATTTTGTCAGCGATTGGGCGAGGGTAATATTTATATCGGAAACCTGGACACTTTCTTTTTGGATTATCTCTAGAGATACATTATGGGTGGTGAAATCTCTTATGACGGTTTCGTATTCAAATCTGGTTCCGTCAAAAAGAATTAAGTGATCTCCCTTTTTGAGCCTGAGGACATTTTTTATATACCTCAGGTTCTCTTCCCGTAATTCAACTGTATTATCCTCTTCTGATATCCGGGGGAAATAGATCCTTGGGGTGGTCAACTATCCCTTCTCCTTTTTAAGAGCATAACAGACCCATTCATTTTCGGTGAACATTTTATGGAGGGTAATATCTTTTGTGTAGAAGCGCTTTTCTATACTGCCCGAATCATTTTCCGTTATTCCGGATATAATAAGGTATCCTCCGGGTTTCATCATTCTGAGAAGGGTGGGTCGGAGTTTTATTAGCGTATTTGCTGTTAGATTTGCCACAATCAATTCGAACTTACCCTTAAACTCTGAAATATCGCGATTAATAATTTCTATTTTGTCTTCCACCATATTGATAGCAACATTTTTGCCGGCTATTTCTGCAGCCTGGGGATCGAGATCAACAGCGACAATTTTTTCGATTCCAAGCTTTGCGCAGGAAATAGCGAGAATCCCGGTTCCGGTGCCTACATCGAGGGCATTCCATTTGAGAGGCGCTTTTTTATGCATTATGATTTCTTCAAGTGCCATAAGGCACATCCTTGTTGATGAATGCTGGCCTGTGCCAAAGGCCATTCCCGGGTCAATATCAATGACAATGTCTCGTCCGAGGGCAGAGTATCTTTCCCATGTTGGTTTGATCACGATATCTTTGCTAATCCTTATTGGCTTGAAGTATTTCTTCCACTGCTCCCCCCAGTCCGGATCGACAATCGTATTTGTAGTAAATGTTGGTTTTTCCAGGTTGGGGAATAACTTTGAAAGGCTGCCTATATAAGTCTTAAGGGCAGAGATTTGTTTTTTTGCTTCAGGAGCAAATGGCAGGTAAGCCTTCATTTCTGTTTTTGAGACCGGCATAGATATGTCGTTGAATGAATCCAGTAGCAATTCTTCCTGGATTATTCCGTCGGTCCCCAGTTCCGTCATAAAATTTGACAAAGCATCTGTTAATTCAAGCGGTGTTGTCAGAATAATCTCTATCCATTTTTCTTTCTCAAATTTTTCCGACATTTCCTTTATCCCCTCTCTCGCTGAAACAATCGGTTTATATTACGGTGGAAAGTTGGAAAATTAGTTTTAGGGAAGTGAGTTTAGCTGACTTTTAATGTATAACTTCTTTTGGGTGAGATTGCAAGTAACTTGAATTTTCTATATCTTCGTGATAGTAACTTAAACTTCAGGCAGTTAGACATCAATAGATAAAAAAGGAAAATAGATGAAATATTATCCTGTCTATATTGATATTTCAAAGAGGAAATGTGTCGTTGCAGGTGGGGGAGATGTTGCCGAGAGGAAGGTAGAGCGGCTGCTTGAGTGTGGCGCCAGGGTGGTAGTTGTAGGAAATGAACTTACTCCGAACCTGGAGGCCATGAAAAATGAGGAAAAGATAAGCCATATCCCTGACAATTATAAGAATGATTATATCGAAGGAGCTTTACTGGTCATCGGTGCAACGGACAGGGACGAAATTAACGAAAGAATTTACCGGGATTCCAAAGAAAGAGGTATATTGGTAAATATTGTAGATGATCCCGCGAAATGTGATTTTATTGTTCCTTCCGTCTTTCAACAGGGAGATCTTTCTATAGCCATATCAACGGGTGGAAAAAGCCCTGCACTGGCGAGAACCCTGCGAGAGGAATTAGAGCAGCGTTATGGCCATGAATACAGAATTCTCCTGAATATTATGGGTGATATCAGGGAAAAAATCATTTCACGCGGTGAACCTTCCGATGAAAACAGGAAATTATTTGAATCAGTTTTAAATTCAGATATTCTTCAGCATATCAGGGAGAAAAACTGGGATAAGGTCCGGAAGATTATACATGATCTGGTTGGTGAGGATATAAATATTGATGAGGCTGGAGGAGGTTTTAATTCAGCAAGGTGAGTATGACGGCTTCGTAAAAAGTCCAAATCTTGTCACTCCCACCTGTCTGCAATCGCTACAGGTAGGTGGAAGCGGGAGTCTATAACACCTTACAATAAATGGATTCCCGCCTACGCGGGAATGACAAAAAGGGTAGAAGTTCGACTTTTTACGAACTTGTCAAACTTTAAACTCGGAACCCGAAACTTTTTATAATTATGAACATTTTATTTTTCAAACTTGCTCTTATTGCTTATTTTTTAAGTACAATAGGATATATTGCATCCATTCTTGTCAAGAGAGTTCTGATAGCAAAGACTTCTACGTGGATCCTTTTTTCAGCCTTTATCATCCATACGATATATATTGTCTTTCGATGGATGGAAACCGGATATAGCCCGGTGATTAATCTTTATGAATCACTTTCATTTGTTGCGTGGGCCATTTCAGGCAGTTACCTTGCCTTTCAGACAAAGACGAAAACCAGGATACTGGGCTCTTTTGTGTCTCCCGTCGCTTTCCTGCTCATGGTCGAGGCATCAGCCTCAGGCGGATTGGTGGGAGATATTTCCATGCCTGCCATATTAAAGGGCTGGCTGGTTCCTGTTCACACCATGCTGTCCCTTACGGGGGAAGCGCTTTTTGCCCTGGCCTGCCTGTCCGGTATTATGTATTTGATTCAGGATAATTTTTTAAAAAAGAAGAAATCATACAGTTTCAGCCGCCTTCTTCCTCCCCTGCGAGATCTCGACAGGATAAATCATATCTGTGTCCTGTGGGGTTTTCCGCTTCTTACATTAGGGGTTATTGCAGGTTCAATCTGGGCACGAACTGTATGGGGAAGTCACTGGCAGTGGGATCCAAAACAGGTATGGACCATGATCTCCTGGTTGTTATATGCTTTTTTATTGCATCAAAGACTTGCAATAGGGTGGAAGGGGAGAAAGGCGGCGGTTCTTTCCATTCTTGCTTTCGGTATTCTCCTCTTTGCCGTCGTTGGTGTTAGCATTTTTTCCGTAACGATGCACAGTTTTTGACATGACATACAGATTCTTTATCCGTAACATGTACGGTTTTTGCGCAGATGTTGGCGACAGCTTATGCGAACAAGACAAAGAATTTTGGTTGCAGCTTTGCTGCTCTGGAAACGTAGGGCAGGGCTTTAGCCCTGCATAAAGCCCAATGCAAGGCTAAAGCCTTGCCCTACATGCAAGAGGTCAACACCTCTTTGGCTGTAGCTTTACCGCCTTAGAAAAATATGAGTATAATTCTAATAGGAATGAATCATAAAACAGCGCCCTTGCATATAAGGGAGAGACTGTCTATATCCTGCGAGGAAGATAATAACAGGAACTTGAATGAGATAAAAAAGATTTCTCAGGTGCATGAGGTGATGTATCTCGCAACCTGTAACCGTGTGGAAGTATTGGCGAACATGGAAGATGTTGAGGGAAGTGCGGAAAAATTAAAAACCATTATCCTTTCACATGGTAATCTGTCTCATGAAGAGATGAAAGAATGCCTCTATGTTTATCGCGACGATGATGCAGTGCGTCATCTTTTCAGAGTGGCCTCAAGTCTTGATTCCATGGTTATGGGAGAGCCCCAGATTCTCGGTCAGGTGAAGGCTGCATATAGTCACAGCGTTGAGCAAAAAGCATCAGGAATTATACTGAACAAATTACTTCACCATGCTTTTCGTGTAGCAAAGAGGGTGAGAACGGAAACGGGAATTGCCAATAATGCCGTATCTGTGAGCTTTGCCGCCGTAGAGCTGGCTAAAAAGATATTCGGGTATCTTCATGGGAAAACTGTTCTTCTTGTCGGTGCCGGTGAGATGTCGGAGCTTGCGGCAAAGCATTTAATGAACAATGGTGTAAGCAAGATTATTTTTGCCAACAGGACGTATGAAAATGCGGTAAGGTTAGCTAATGATTTTCATGGCGTGGCCGTTAGTTTTGATCTTCTCGTAGAAAAACTCAAGGAAGTCGATATCATCATCAGTTCTACAGGCGCTTCCGGCTATGTTATCACCGAGGAAATGATCACAGAAGCCTTGCGAAGACGTAAAAACAGACTCATGTTTATAATAGATATAGCCGTACCAAGAGATGTGGCCCCGACCGTAGAGGAAATCGACAATGTCTATTTGTATAACATCGACAATCTTCAGGAAATCGTGGATGAAAATTTGAGGAGCCGTATGGGAGAGGCGGAAAAGGCGGAGACAATAATTGCTGAAGAGATCGTTAACTTTACAAGTTGGCTCAATACGCTGAAAGTTGTTCCTGCCATTGTCTCTCTCAGAAAAAAGGCCGAGAACATTATAGAAGGAGAACTCGAAAAATCCCTGTCATGGATGAGAAGTTTAAATGAAGAGGAAAATGAAAAAATCAAAATACTTGCCTCTTCCATCGTCAATAAATTACTTCATGATCCGATTACAAGTCTTAAAGATGAAAGTCAAAACAGCGGAGCCGATCCTTATGTAGCTGCCATCATGAAGTTGTTCAGGCTGGAAGGGGAGAAATGATTTCCGGTTTATCCGGGTCAGGAGGAGAAAATATTAAGGATATATTAAAAATAGGAACGCGAGGAAGTCGTCTTGCACTGATACAGGCGAATCTTGTGGCAGATCAATTGAAAAATAAATACCCTGACTTGCATATCGAAATCACTGCCATCAAAACGAAGGGAGATAAGTTGCAGGATGTTGCCTTGGTCAAGATCGGAGGGAAGGGTGTTTTTGTCAAGGAGATAGAAGAAGCCCTTTTGCGGGGAGATATCGATATTGCCGTTCATAGCATGAAGGATGTGCCGGTAGAACTGCCTGATGAGCTGGAAATAGGAGCTATTCCTGCAAGAGAGGACCCCCGCGATGTTCTCGTATCGAAGAATAACAGCAAGATAGAAGAACTTCCGAAAGGGGCAAAGATAGGGACTGGTTCCCTGAGAAGAACAATTCAGCTCCAGAGTCTCTTGCCGGATATTGAGATTGTGCCGATCCGGGGGAACCTCGATACGCGAATCAGAAAAATCGTAACAGAAGATCTTGATGGTATAATAGTGGCCGCAGCCGGAATGAGACGTATGGGTTTGAAAAAGGAGATTTCTCAATATATTCCCATAGAGTGGATGATACCTTCAGCAGGGCAGGGGGTGCTCGGAATTGAACTTAGAAAGAATGATGAAGAAATCAAAAACCTTGTTTCCTTTCTCAATCATACGGATACGGTGATCGAACTTTCTGCCGAGAGAACCTTCCTGAAACACCTGGGTGGAGGATGCCAGGTGCCGATAGGCGCTATTTGCAAAAAACAGGGTGACAGATTAATTCTCAGAGGTCTTCTGGGAAGTATTGATGGCGGTATAATTATTTCGGATGAAGTAAGGGGGTCCTGTAAAGATTCGGAAGAGATGGGCAGAACAATGGCAGAGAATATCCTGTCAAGAGGCGGCCGGGAGCTGCTGGAGGAAATATATAGAGACTGTGAAACTTGAAAGTGGTAAGTGAAAAGTATCTGAATGTCAAATTCCAAAGCTCAAATGCCAAATTAAATCTAAATTTAAAAAACCAAGAGTTATTTTTGTAATTTGGACTTAGGATTTTGGAATTATATTTAAGACAAGACAGGCTTAAATGTAACTTCTCGAAAAGTAGGGATAATATCTCAAAAAACAGGAGCACTATAAAAGGCTCACGCCTAAATTCCTTATTTGGAGTTTACCCATAAGGGTTTTACCCTGATTTATTGAGAAGATACGCTTAAACTAATTAAGGTATCTATATTAAATGAAGAAACAGGGCAAAGTATATATCATCGGTGCGGGGCCGGGTGACCCGGACCTTATAACAATTCGGGGAGTGGAATGCCTCAAAAGATCCGATGTAATTGTCTATGATTATCTTGTTTCCAGGGATATTCTGAAATATACGAGGAAAGATGCCCGCTTGATCTATGTCGGGAAAAAGGGTGGCGACCATACGGTGCCTCAGGAAAATCTGAATCAGATTCTTGTGAAAGAGGCATCGGAGGGAAATGTCGTTGCCAGGCTGAAGGGTGGTGATCCCTTTATCTTTGGAAGAGGGGGGGAGGAGGCCGAGGTCCTTTCCAAGGCGGAAATACCATTTGAGATAATCCCCGGCGTTACTTCGGCCATAGCTGTTCCTGCCTATGCCGGCATTCCTCTGACCCATCGAAAATATGCGTCTTCCGTTACCTTTGTGACAGGGCATGAAGATCCGACGAAGGGCAAGAGCAGTATTGATTGGGAGAACATATCTGCCGTTGGGACCATTGTATTCCTGATGGGGGTAAAGAACCTGACCCATATTGTGACAAGTCTGATAGAAAATGGGAGGGATCCCGGTACACCCGTTGCCTTGATCAGATGGGGGACAACTTCCTATCAGGAGACGTTGACCGGAACGCTGAGTAGTATAGCGGAATTGGCAAAGGAAAAGAACTTTTTGCCACCCGCCATATTTGTCGTGGGAGATGTAGTTAAATTTAGAGATGATCTCAGCTGGTTTGAAAAAAAGCCCCTTTTTGGAAAGGGAATCATGATTACAAGGCCGGAGGAGCAGTCGGAAGAATTTTCGTCTCTTTTACGTGAAGAGGGAGCGAGGGTTATCCCGTTTCCCACCATCAAAATCGTTCCTCCTGATCGTTTCGATGATCTGGATCGGGCGATCAAAAACATTGAAAGATATGAATGGATTATATTTACCAGTGCAAATGGAGCGAAGTTCTTTTTTAATCGCTTTTGGGAATTGGGCAGTGACATACGAGACCTCAAGGGTATTAAAATATGTACAATCGGTCCCGCAACCGCCTCTGCCATAGAGATGCTGGGTGTCAAAGTCGATCTTGTCCCTGACGAATATATCTCCGAGGGTGTTGTGGATGCATTTAAGGGGAAAGTAATGCAGGGGAAGAAAGTGCTTCTGCCCAGGGCTGAAATCGCCAGAGATGTTATCCCCCAGGGTCTTTCGAAAGTGGGTGCACATGTCGATGTTGTAACGTCTTATCGAACTGTCAATTCGGGAAAGAATAAGGCAGAGCTTGATGAAATGATGGATCAGAACAAAGTCGATGTGATTACCTTTACAAGTCCGTCAACGGTGACTAATTTTATAGATATAATCGGGAAGGATACAAGACTTCCGGAACATGTAAAGATTGCATGTATAGGGCCGGTGACATTGGATGCAGCAAGAAAGGCAGGCCTGAAAGTTGATATCATGCAGGGGCCCTATGTCATTTCCGGCCTGGTAGATGCCATTATAAAGGCATTTGAGAGTGAAGAGTGAAGAGATAAATTTTGAATTTTGAATTAGAAGAATCGGAATTCGTATTCTTTCCGGGATCTCTGTGGTTAGTAATAAAAAGGGTGAAAAATGATCGGAATTTCTAAATTATACTGTGGTGGCGTTGAACCTTCGGATGTCCTCCGTTACGGAGCGGAATCGGGGAAACTCCCCTCCCATCTCCTCCAGTTTTCAAAGGATAAACGTCCCGTCGTGGTATGGAACGCGACAAGGAGATGCAACTTACAATGCATACACTGCTATTCCAGTTCCCAGAATGTTAAATATGGTGATGAGTTAAATACGGATGAAGGTAAAAGATTGATATCCGATCTTGCCTCGTTTGGCAGCCCTGTCATCCTGTTTTCCGGGGGAGAACCCCTGTTGAGAAGAGACCTGCCCGAACTTGTGCAATTTGCCGTAGATAAGGAAATGCGGGCAGTCATATCGACAAACGGTACACTCATTACGAAGGAAAAGGCCGCAATTTTTAGTAAAATCGGTCTTTCCTACGTTGGTGTGAGTATTGATGGCATGAAAGAAACGCATGATCTGTTCAGGGGGGTCAATGGGGCATATGATGCTACTCTTCGAGGGATCAGGAACTGCCAGGATGCGGGGATCAAAGTAGGGGTGCGTTTTACCATAACGGGAAAAAATTATTCTGAAATCCCTGCAATTTTTGACTTCATTGAAAAAGAAAACATACCCCGGGCATGCTTCTATCATCTTGTTTATTCGGGCCGCGGTTCCGCCCTGATCGAAGAGGATTTATCCCACACTGAAACGCGGAAAGTTGTCGATGCAATAATGGACAGAACACGTGATCTCTTTGAAAGGGGTATATCCAAAGAAATACTTACTGTGGACAACCATGCCGATGGTCCCTATATTTATCTGCGCCTGCTTAAGGAAGATCCGAAGAGGGCGGAAGAGGTTTTGGAACTTCTCAAAATGAATGAGGGAAACAATTCAGGGAGAGGAATCGGTTGTGTAAGCTGGGATGGTGAGGTGTATGCAGACCAGTTCTGGAGAAACATCTCTTTTGGAAATGTCAGGAAACGCCCCTTCAGTAAAATCTGGCTGGACACCTCCAATGAATTGATGGCACAGTTAAAGGATAAAAAGTCTCATGTGAAGGGAAGATGTGCCACATGCCGCTGGCTCGACGTATGCGGAGGAAATTTCCGGACAAGAGCCGAGGCCGTTGCCGGTGATATCTGGGCTCCTGATCCCGCATGTTATCTGATGGATGGAGAAATAGGCTAAAGGTGAAAGGCTAAAGGCAAAAGGAAAAAAAGAGGAGGGGGAAAGTAAACCATGCAATATCCTGATTATAGACCGAGGAGATTAAGAAAAAACGAAAATTTCAGGAGGATGATCCGGGAGACCAAATTGTCCGTTGATGATCTTGTTTATCCTCTTTTCGTGACGTTTGGAAAAGATGTCAAAAAACCGATTACTTCCATGCCGGGTAATTTTCAGATGTCGATTGATTATCTGGTAAAGGAGGTACAAAAGACAAAGGATATGGGCATACCTGCTGTTCTCCTTTTCGGTATTCCCGAGAAAAAGGATGAAACGGCTTCAGGGGCCTTTACAGAGGATGGAATTATCCAGCGTGCCGTAAGAGAAATCAAAGATAAGGTTCCCGATATCCTGGTGATCACCGATTTGTGCCTTTGTGAATATACAAGCCACGGTCATTGCGGGATGCTTGAAGGTGATGAAGTGGATAATAATTCCACCCTTGAGGTCCTCGCGGAAACAGCAGTGTCTCAGGCAAAGGCCGGTGTCGATATAGTTGCTCCTTCAGGGATGATGGACGGTCAGGTCGTTGCGATTCGGGAGGCCCTTGATGATGCAGGTTATGAAACACTCCCTATCATGGCGTATTCGGCCAAGTATGCCTCATGTTTTTATGGTCCTTTCCGGGAAGCTGCCGAGAGTGCCCCCCAGTTTGGTGACAGAAAGGCTTATCAAATGGATCCTCCCAACAGCGATGAAGCCATCAGGGAAATAACACTCGATGTCGAGGAGGGAGCCGATATTATTATGGTTAAACCCGCACTTCCGTATCTTGACATTATACGCAGGGCAAAAGAGGAATTTGATTTACCTCTGGCGGCCTACAACGTAAGTGGAGAGTTTTCCATGATCAAGGCGGCGGCAAACCTTGGATGGATTGATGGAGAAATGGCCATGATGGAAACCCTGATTTCGATCAAGAGGGCGGGAGCCGATATTATTATTACCTATTTCGCGCAGGATGCGGCGGACATTCTTGCAAAATAGGTTTCGTCCCCTTACCTATCGCGATATGAAGGAATTGACAATTTGTTACTCTAAAATAAACAAATTGCTATTCAGGAGGGGCGAGATGAGAGATCCGGGGATACAAGAAAAAGCAATTGAGGCAATTGTCATAATGAATGCGGCTATTACCAATCTGCGTATTTATCCCCCTGCGAGTGCTATGATCAGTAATACAGTTGACAGGGCCTACCAGGTCTTCCTGGCAATCCTTGAGGATGAAGAGTCGGTAATATTTGCGGAATCGGAGAAAAACATTCTTGTCTGCGGCCAGTTGCTGGATCAAAAAGACCAGGGAAGACCTCAGGTAGTGGCCTTTCTTGAATTACTGCTCAATTTCGGGATTAAGAGTGTTACATTTGACAGGGGGATGGATAGAACAGAGCTCCTGACATTTCTGGAAATAATGAAGGAAAAGTCGGAAAATGTGGAGAAAGAGGGTGGTATACAGAAGATTATCAAAAGTAAAAAACTGCCGCATATCATCCTGGATCAAAAGGTCTATGTTGCGACAGACAAAGATCGGAAAATCCTGTCTGGTTTGGACATTAAAGATGAGGAAATTATCAAATATTTAGTGGGCGATAATGCGACTTCAGAAATAGACATGGAAAAGGTCAAAGAGATGGCCGGGGATCCTGAATGGATCTCCCGGATAATTCAGTCTGGCATGAAGCATGCTACAGGGGGGAAGGGGATTGTCCCGGACAGCGAGATATCTGAAAATGTTGTCCTTATGATTCGTGCCCTGGACAAAATTGCTGACAGGGTCGACAAAGAAAAAATATCCGGCCAGATATCGAAGTCCATTGCGGGTATGGACATTGAAGTTATAAGTGCGGTCTTGATTCGGGGTATCGACGAACTGATTGGAGACGGAATTTTTGATCAGATCGCTAACGAAATCGATGATGAAACGTTTGAAGATGTCGTTGTCAACATCAAACATGTGGGCGATAGAATTTCGGCCGGGGATAAAAAGTATATACATTCTGACATCGAGTCAGTCAGGCGAGCGTATAAAAGTATGATGAATTCCGATAAAGGGCAGCGGAAAAGAGATAAAATTGAGGAAAGGATAGCCGGCGAAGAGAAAGAGGAAGAACAAAAGATCGTTCAACTTAAAGATACTGTTGGCCATATTTTGAAGGGTAAAAAGGAATATTTCTTTGATGAACAGATGATGCAATCCTTGCCCGGTATTACCGAACAGCTTTTTGTCAAGAAGGAAAATGAAACGGTTGAAGATATAATTGACAAGTTGACTGGTGGACTTCTCAGCGAGAACGCAGAAGTACGTACTCAGGCATCGGAGGCCTTGTCCCGCATTATCGGGAGCTTAACTGTTGAACAGCGAACAGATATGGTAGGCAGAATTTCGGGCAGATTAGTTGATTGGATAAAATTTGAGACCACCGTGACACCTGCCTACACAAAAATCTGCAGTGAATTGAAAGATCTGGCTCAAACGATGATAAGAGCTAAACAGTTTACTGAATGTGGGTCCATACTGGACGTTTTTAATGTGATACATTCTGGAAAAGTTGAAAAGATTAAAGAGATTCAGGTTATATCGGGTGATGTGTTACGGGAGATAGCCACAGAAGAGATATTGGACATACTCTTTGATGAATTTGAGACAAACAAACAGAACAGACTGGGGGATGCGGGTCTCAATCTGTCTCGATTGGGGACGGCACCTTTGAATCGCTTGCTAGACATACTGTTAGAAAGCCCGGATAGCGCTGAACGCATTCGAATCTTAAAAATTGTTTCTGAGATCGGACACGTTGCGGTGCCTGTCCTGACAGAGCGAATTAAGGAAGGTGAACCCTGGTATTTCATACGCAATTTAGTGTACCTGATAGGTAAAGTAGGGGGAGAAGACCAGGCGAAACTCCTGGGGCCGCTTCTGGTTGACAAACGTCCTCAGGTTCGTGAAGAAACTCTGAAAAGTATTTACAGCATAGGGGGAAAATATCGGGTAAATATTCTCCTTTCTTCCCTGCCTGAGTCTGCTGAACAAATGAAAAGCAACATCGTGGAAATGTTAGGTTCCCTGAAAGACACCAATTCTGTACGTCCTCTGCTGGAAATGCTAAAATCAAAACCACTTATTACCTCGAAGGTAAGAAACGAACTGGAAGAAAAGATCTGCGTTGCTCTCGGCAACATAGGGAGTCAAGAGGCGATTCCGACACTAATGGTAATTAGTGGACAAAGGGGTTTATTAGGCGTAAAGCGTTATAGCCCAAAGGTAAAAGTAGTTGCCGGTAAAGCTGTAGCAACCATAAGGAGGAAGCAGTCTGAAGAAGATAATAAAAAACATCGGTAAAGATTCTTCTTTAATTTTACCCAACACCCTTCGCATGATCGCCTGGGAGGTGACACGAAGGTGTAATCTGTCATGCCTCCACTGCCGGGCTTCTTCAGAGCATGGCCCCTATGAAGGGGAATTTACCACAAATCAGTGTTTTAAACTCCTCGATGACATAGCAGCATTCAGTAAGCCCGTAATTATCCTTACCGGAGGGGAGCCGTACCTTCGTGATGATATTTATGAAATCGCTTCCTACGGGGATCAAAAAGGTTTACGCATGGTGCTGGCAACCAACGGCACCCTTGTTACCGATGAAATCGCGAGAAAGACTCTGGAATCGGGGATTAAAAGGGTCAGCATCAGCATTGACGGTTCCAATGCAGACAATCACGATACCTTTCGCGGTGTTCCCGGTGCATTTGATGGTTCTATGGCAGGTATTGAGTCCTTTAAGAAAGCCGGCGTAGAATTTCAGATCAATACGACAATAACACGCCTGAACCTGGATCAGATTGAGGACATTTTTAAACTGGCGATTGATTTAGGTGCCGCTGCCCACCATATCTTCCTTCTGGTTCCAACCGGTCGTGCCAGGGAAATGCTGGATCAGGAGATACCGCCGGAAGATTACGAAAAGACTTTGAACTGGTTTTATAAACAGAGTTTCTCCTGCCCGCTCCAGCTTAAAGCAACATGTGCCCCCCAGTATTACCGGATTTTCCATCAAGGGAAAAAAGAGAGAGAAAAAAAATCAGTAATCGAGGAGAATCCGTTTCATGCCATGACAAGGGGCTGTATGGGGGGAAGTTCCTTTTGCTTTATTTCCCATACAGGGCAGGTACAGCCTTGCGGTTTCCTTGAGGTTGACTGCGGTCAGATTAAAGAAGATAATTTTGAAGATATCTGGAATGATTCACCTGTTTTTAGCGACTTGAGGGATCTCAGGCTGTATAAAGGAAAGTGCGGACGTTGCGAGTTCATAAAAGTATGCGGGGGGTGTCGTGCCCGTGCCTACGAAATTACAGGAGATTATCTTGCCGAGGAACCGTTTTGCGTTTATGAACCAGGGAATAGGGGGCAGTGATCAGTGGTCAGTGATGAGTAAGTTGTCTTGATCAGATACAAATTGAACCTTGAACCTTTTACCTTTGCCTTGCCATGGACGAAACAGACAAAAAAATTCTTAATATTATCCAAACCGATTTTCCTGTAGAAGCAGAGCCCTTTAAGGTTCTTGGAGAGAAAATTGGCATCAGCGAAGATGAAGCCCTGAAGCGTGTAAAAAAGCTTAAAGACGGCGGAATCATACGCAGAATCGGAGCGATATTCGATATCGGAAAGCTCGGATTTGCGAGTACCCTCTGTGCCGCAAGGGTTCCGGAAGAGAAAATCAATGAATTTGTTAAGGTTGTTAATTCATATCCTGGTGTTACCCACAATTACAGAAGAACCCATGAGTACAATATCTGGTTTACCTTTATTGCTCCATCCGAGGATGAAATAAAAAGATCCCTGAAAGAAATCAGTGATAAAACCGGAATTGCTGATATTCTCAATTTGCCTGCGAGAAGAAAATTCAAAATTGATGCCAGCTTTGAGCTGTAATGTTGAGACCTTTTTCAAAGGTCTCCTTAAGAGTAAAAAATGACAAAGGAAACAAAAAAACCAAGATTATTTCTTATCGACGGCAGTAATTATATCTATCGCGCCTATTACGCGATTCGTGAGCTTTCCAACTCCAGTGGGTTTCCCACCAATGCGATCTATGGTTTTACCAATATGCTGATAAAGCTCTGCCGTGATTGGGAGCCTGATTATATTGCCGTTGTGTTTGATTTGAAAGGCCCCACATTCCGGCATGAAATCTATGACCTGTATAAAGCAAATCGCAAGACTATGCCGGACGACCTGATTCCCCAGGTTCCTTACATCAAGGATGTTGTTCGGGGTTTTTCCATGCCGGTTATAGAAGAGGAGGGCATGGAGGCCGATGATATTATCGGGACTCTTGTGAAGACCTATGCGTCGGAAGGAATGGAAACGGTTATTGTATCCGGTGACAAGGATTTCATGCAGCTCGTGTCGGATGATGTGTTGCTGATCGATACGATGAAGGAGAAAACCTATGATGTGGAAGGGGTCAAAGAGCGTTTTGGCGTTGAGCCGGACAAAGTCGTGGACATACTCGGCCTTGCTGGGGATGCATCGGATAACATTCCCGGTGTTCCCGGTGTAGGAGAAAAGACGGCGATCAAACTTATAGAGGAATTTGGCAGCATGGAAGGTGTTTTAGAAAATGCCGATCGTGTTAAAAACAAAAGGACAAGAAATAATCTGAAGGAATTTGCCGATCAGGCACGTTTGAGCCGGGATCTGGCTACCATAAAAACTGATATCGATCTGAAGCTTGATCTGGAGGATTTCCGCCGCACAGAGCCGAATGCGGAAGCCCTGAAGGAATTATTCAGGGAATTTGAATTTTCATCTCTCCTCCAGACGTTAAAGATTCAGGAGGAGGATGAGGAGAGAAAATACGGCCTGATTCTGAAAGAATCTGAATTAGGCAATCTTGTGAAAAGACTCAGGGGGTTAAAGGAATTTTCCTTTGATCTCGCCCTGACCTCGAATGAACCGATGAGGGCCGAAATTGTCGGGCTTTCCATTTGTCCTGAACCGCGGGAGGCTTATTATATTCCTCTTTCCCATGACTATGAGGAAGTGCCCGTCCAGCTTCATCCTGGTGTCGTGCTAAAAGAAATAACGCCTTTTCTTGAAAATGAGGGAATTAAAAAACACGGATATGATATAAAAAATTCCCTCATTGTCCTTTCCGGGAAAGGGATTGAGCTGAAGGGCATTTCCTGTGATTGCATGGTGGCCTCATATGTCCTGAATCCTTCAAAACGAAGTTTTGGATTGGATGATCTTGCGAGAGATTATCTCGACCGAGAGCTTATTCCTGTAAAAGGATTGACGGGTAGCGGTTCAAAGGCGATTCCCTTCAGCGCCGTTCCTCTGGACAAGGCAATGAATTATTCATGCCAGAGGGCGGACTTTGTTTCTCGACTGTCTTCAATACTCTGCGAAGAAATCGAAAAAGAAGGGTTCATGGATCTTTTCTACGATGTTGAAATGCCGCTGATTGAGGTATTAGCCTCCATGGAGAAGAAGGGGGTTTTGCTTGATGGCAAACTGCTCGATGAATTATCACAGCAACTTGGAGAGTTGCTGAACCTTTCCGAGGAAAAGATCTATCACCTTGCCGGTGAAAAGTTCAATATTAACTCTCCTAAACAATTGCAGGTCATTCTGTTCGATAAGCTGGGGCTGCCAAAGGGGAAAAGGACAAAAAAGGGCTATTCAACAGATGTAGAGGTGCTGACCTATCTGGCCCAGTCTTACGAACTTCCGGCAGAAATCCTGGCGTACAGGAGTCTGACAAAACTGAAATCCACCTACGTTGATGCCTTACCCGTGCTGGTCAATCCTGAAACAGGAAGAATCCATACATCATATAACCAGACCGTTACGGCAACGGGAAGACTTTCCGGCAGCAATCCGAATCTGCAGAATATTCCCATAAGGACAACGGAGGGAAAAAGAATTCGTCAGGCCTTTATTGCCCCGGAGGGGAGCATAATCGTTTCAGCCGATTACTCTCAGATAGAACTCCGTGTCCTGGCCCACCTTTCCGGAGACGAGACACTGATTCGTGCATTTCAGACGGATGAAGATATTCATACGAGAACGGCTTCCGATGTCTTTGGTGTATTTCCCGAGATGGTAAATGCCGAGATGAGACGGCAGGCGAAGGTAATAAATTTCGGCATCCTTTACGGGATGAGTCCTTTCGGCCTCTCAAGGGAACTCGGTATAAATCAGAAGCTGGCCAGGGCATATATAGATGAATATTTTAATAAATTCCACGGAGTTCGTGAATTTTTGGATCACATCCTGCAGAAGGCGAGGAAAGACGGTTTTGTTACAACCCTTCTGAATCGCCGCCGATATCTGCCCGATATCAACAGTAAAAATTCAACGGTTCGTCAGTTTGCCGAGCGTATGGCAATCAATACCCCCATACAGGGAACTGCGGCCGATCTCATCAAGGTGGCCATGCTGAATATCTGGAGAAAACTGAAGGGAAAAGGGCTGTCGGCAGATATGATTATGCAGGTTCATGATGAACTTGTCTTTGAAGTTCCGATGGTCGAAAAGGACGATGTCATGGATCTGGTCAAACGGGAAATGGAGAATGTCATAACGTTAAAAGTTCCCCTCAAGGTGGAAATATCTTCCGGGGAGAACTGGGATGAGGCACATTAAAGTCTTCCCCCCCTGCCTGTTATTATGATTGCATTTCTTTCATAAATTCTTCCGAAGTTATTATCTTGAATAGAGGGTAAAGAGGATTTTTCCGGTAAATATTCAACATTGATTCGTGTATTTCCTGATTGAAGGACGCGCAGCAGTCTTCAATGATATAAGCGCGAAAATCATGGGAAAGGGCATCCAGGGCAGTTGTCAAAACACACCAGTGGGTGGCGAGTCCTGTGATTGCAACGGTATCCACTCCATATAAGCGCAGTGTTTGATCCAGATCTGTCTTAAAAAAAGCGCTGAAGCGTCGCTTTGGAAGAAATAAATCCGTATCACACTGGACAAGTTCATCCGTAACCTCAGCTCCTTCGGTGCCGCGGATAGAATGCTCGTTCATTTTTCCCTGAAATATGAAGTCACCCGGAAGAAAACTGTCCATGGCAAAAATGACCGGTATCGAACGACTCCTGGCAGATTCCGTAAGGCGATTGGTACTTGCTGTAATTGCCCTGGCAAAGGGTGTTATTGGCAACTTATGTTCATCATTGAAAGTATCTTTAAGCATATCCACTATAACAATTGCCGGTCTCATAATGTAACCCCTTTATCACTTATTAGATTCTTTATTCTCAACAACCGAGTCCTTTGAGCAGATATTGAAAGGCGAAAGGCTGAAGGCTAAGGGCTGAAGGAAAAACCTTTAGCCCTTGGTCCTCATTGCTCAGTCCTTGCGGCTTTGCCGCATTAGATTGTTGATCCTCTCGCAATGTTTAAGGTTCAGAGATCGTAGGTTCGATGGTTACGGCATCCGCAACCGCTTTTTCAGATGGAGCTTCCAGCAGGCGGTTCGGATTTTGTTCGATTCGCATTGTAAGTGCCCCGCCCATAATGCTGACTTCAAA
Organism: uncultured Syntrophaceae bacterium; assembly: GCA_964523565.1. GTDB lineage: Bacteria > Desulfobacterota > Syntrophia > Syntrophales > UBA6807 > CAZGAK01. Next base: position 18,490 of record CAZGAK010000001.1, read on the forward strand.
CTTTTTATCAGATAGATTCATCTCTTTAACAGTTTCCCGAAGGTTTCTAAATTGTCTCTTTGCCCAGTAATATGTAAATATGAATCCGCCTACTGCTGCCAGTAAAATCACCAGAAACACCCACCAGGGTGTGGTAATGACTTTTCCCACTACTGTGAAGATTATTATCAGACCGAAGAGGAGAAGTAACTGAAGGCCGATAACCAGGTACATATAAACGAGACCCTGGCGAACATCAGAGGGCTTCTCAAGTTTTAACCCTTCCTTTTCTTTCTTTACTTTTTTCTCTTCTTTCTTTTTCCCCCGGCGCTCAAATAACCGCTTGAAAAGCATAATTTATTCACATTTATCATTATTTTTTTGTTTGTAGCGAAAAAGGCTATCATTCGCTTATTGGGGTGTCAATGAAAATTGAAAGGCGAAAAGGCAAGATCTTAAGCCTGCAGGGCCCGAGAGAAAAACAGGGGGAGGGTTGAAACTGAATAAATTATCCTGGATAAAAATATTTGAAGGCTTTTACTGATACGTTTTTTTCTTGAGAGAAAGAATCAAAGTAAATTTGGCCACCGGCTCATCCCCGAACTTGCCGGGAACTGTTGCAATCACATGAATGGGAGATTCCACTCGTTCCGTTGACTCGGTGGCAGCGTTCACCAGGTCGGAGATAACGCGACCGTCGTTGCAGATAAAATGAACATCTCCTTCTGCGCGCTTCAGGAATTCTGCTGTGAGTGTTTTGAAAATCAGAGAAATATTTTCAGAACTTTCCTGTATAAGTTTCATGGCCATGAGTCCACCGGCACAATCAGCTCCCATCGCGAGAGCTCCGAAGTACATTGACCTCAGATGATTCATTGTCCTTCGACGTAAAGGAATCTTGACCACCACTCTTTCCCTGGACAATTCAATGACAGATGGTCGGACAAACAATAATAAAGGAATCTTTGTTAAGCCAAAAAATCGCAGCGTGAGGGTTGCTAATACGTTTTCCGGGATAAATCTGTCCAGCCGTTTCAACAAGTAAGTTCCTTTTCTAACCATTTGTCAGTATTACTCCTTAAATGTTTTTTGCTTTCTCAAGTTCCGGAATAAGCCATATCTTTTCCCGGCGGAATTTGCAAATGTTAAACTTTACGATTATTTTATTAAATGGTCTTTGTCGATATCTTTGATCACGCCTAATGCACCTGACATCTGACATTGGCGAGATACCGACCATCTGTACAAAAGTCTCACAAACAAAAAGGGGGGAGTCAAGACATCCGTCTGATTCCCCCCTTCCTCTTGTTTTTCCTGTTACCCAATGCCATACTGTTCACGGACAAAGGGAAGGAGACCGGCACTTTCCAAATTCTTCAATGGTGCCAGGAAGGTAACATGAATAACTCCCGGTAGACGTCCGATTTCAACAGCACCGGTAATTGTAGCACGGTTCTTCACTTCCGGGACGCTCATCCCTAAAAGAGTGGCGGCTCGTTGCAATCCGTTTTCTGTGGCTTTATTTAAATCAGCCCCTGTTCCGATGACAGAGATGGGAGCGGATTCCTCTAACGTGGAGAGTCCCCACTTTTGTGCCAGAATCTGGGCACGTCCCCTTTCCTCGGAACTAAAAGGCCTGGCCAGATAAGGAAGATCCTCAACAAGAGGGAAAAGTATCGGTCCCTGAAGCTCTCGTTCCTTTACCACATTAACCTGTACGGTGATAATGCCGGCTACGTCCATGGTGTGGCCGGCAATCTCTCCGTCTCCCTGGAGTGCGTGCATGTCGCCCATATACACACCGCCGCCCGGCACTTTCACGGGAGCCAGCACAATCGTTCCCGGTCTGACTGCGTCGATATCCATGTGTCCGTCGGTGCGCGATTCGAGTTGCTCGGCGGTGAGTGCATAATCATGAGGTGCGCCGACAAGAAATACGCCGAAATCACCGGCGTTGTGAGAATCCGGCATTCTCACGGCAGGCGTTGTCCCGAGTTGACCCATGAAGGGTCTCATTCTGGATATAGTTCCGACGAGATCGTGCGGGGCAAAAAGAAGAATTGAATGCTGTGTGCAATTTTCTGAAAGCCTGGCATAATTTTTTGCATCACGTGCGATTCGCTCTGCGGCATCTTTGTCCATGGTTACACCGAGGGTTCGGCCCTCGTCAAACACGACAGTATAACCGTGCTCGAATTGAAATGGCGTCACAGGAGTACCGCAATTAGAACAGCGCACCGCATCCTGGCCGATTCCCTCAACAATAGTTTCGGGGTACATTGTGCCGCACCCGGGACATTTCTTGGCCACAAATGGATCACCAAGGAAATGTCCATCAACCATGCGGTCCTGTCCGGAAGCAGTGGCAACTGATGTGACATTTATCTCCCGGATTCTGATGGCGATGGCGTCACCAGGTTCTGCATTTTCAACATAAACCGGCTGAGTTACCTCATGTCCACCACGGAGATGAGGAGTGATCATCGGCCCCCAGCAGCCAGGCATGGTATTTGCCTCGATGAGGCCGCCATCCCGGACCGGACCGAGCATGGGCTCTCCGGGGTCTAAAATACCGTTTGTGTACGTTGAAACAATAACCTTTTTATTATTTTCAGCCATGTCTTTTACCTCCTATCTTATTTTTGCGGTGACAGGTTTCAAAATATCATTCGTTGAGGACGATATTCAATTTCCGGCCTTCTATAGAGATTGGAGAATGAAAGCGACTAGTAAAATGAGATCAAAATTTATGTACGGGATACTAACACGAAAAAAGTTTTCAGTCAGCATCTTATTGTATTTGATTATGCAAACTCTCGAACCGTTTTCCACGCTACAGATTGCAGAAAACGGGTTTTGTTTTCCTGGAGATTAAGTATCTCATTACCGTCAATAACAATAGTACCTGTTAGGCCTGCGGGGCTTGTGCGAAAGAACGTCGAATAGAAGACACATGCTGCCAGGTAGGAGCCCACGGCGGTGGGATGACTTTTATCTTTCCTGTGAAGGGTTAAATAGGGGTCAGTTTGAAGGGCTTTTTGCCAGGCGATACCGACGGGAACAACTGTTGCATCAAGTTTCATGGCCAGGCTTGTATATGCTTCTGTTAATCCTTCCTGCATCTGGGGTATGTGCTGCCTTGCCCAGGTTAGGTAAAGGAAGGTCCGTGCTCCGGACAACTTGATTTCGTGGTCAAGCTTTGACGCAAACTGGAACATTCTGGCCTTTTCCCTGACGGGGCGGGTACTGAATTCCTGCAGAACGACGATATCCCAATCTGCTTTTCTTATTGCCTTTATAGTTTCCGGATTACTATAATGCCACTCTAATGTCTTCTCACCAGCCGCCACCATACTGACATCAAGCCTGTGAGGTTCATCAGACAATTCCGCCAGCTTTGATATCATCGAAGGCAGATTATTATAGTAAGTATAGCTGTTTCCGATAAAAAGAACCTTCAAAGATTGCATAATTCAAATTCTTGCGTATCCTTATCCAGAGTATAGCCCTTTAAAGCGAAACGATTCTCAACAGCTCTCCGGATTGATTCATTAATCAGTTTATCAGACAAATTCGATGGTCAGATCGGGGAATTCCTTTTGAAATTCTGCCTCAAGATTTTTTAGAATGGTAGCTGAAATAACCATGGCAATGCCGGCACAGGTCATACATCCGGGGCTGTGACTGACAAAATCGGTAAAGATGTATAACAAATTTTCTTTTTCACTGTAACGAACCTTTTTTACAAGCCCCAGCCTGGCCACAGAAAGGTCGCTTTCAGGGTCTTTTACCCTGTCCAGAATCGAATCGATCTTTTTTATCATTTCGGCTTCCATTTAAAACCTGCCATATTCCGATTTTTTTTATTTTAACCCAGGTTGCATCATTACTCAATCAGATAAATAAGGTACGTATGTCAATTTTACTGCATTTATATTTCTCTTGACCAACAATGCTATATTTCTTATATTTGACACAATTAATGAATTCTATATGGTAACTACTAATGGCGCTAAATTCTTTCTTAAAGGAAATCCAGTATGAAAATTAAGGTGGAAAGAGAAAAGATTATTAAGGCGGTGAAGAAGCTGGAAGGAATTGAACTTGTATTGGATGATTCAAGTGATGCAAAAGAGGCAATAGATCTTATTCTGAGAAGGACTGAATTGTTTAATAGCGATCATTACCAGAAACTTAATGATGTTAAGGTAACACCAATCCAGGAATATAAGACATCGGCTGTCGATTATAAGATTCTATTCCTGCTGGATTTCGTCTTTGAAGAAAATGCTTCCCTGGATACAAAGGCAGGCTTCATTAAAGATCTGCAGAGTTTCTTCAACAAATTGTGACAGACAGCAGATACAGGTGATCACATCCTGTCCGGGTCTGCCGTTATCTTCAGAGTTTTATTTTTAAGCATGGAAGCTTTTGTTGTTTCCAGCCATAAGCGGAACTGTTCTTCTCCTTTAAATCTCAAAAGGGTGTTTTTCAGGTTATCTTTCCGGGTTTCAAGGTCTCCTAAATCCAGCTCTCCCCTTTCTTTAAATCTGACGATTACGTAATTCCCATTTACGTAAAATGGTTTATCGGGGTAGGGGTCTTTTTCGGAAAGCAGAAACAGTGCCTGACCGAGTTCTACGGAAGAACCTATGACGGGTATATCCGGAGTTGGCAAAAACATGCCCGTTTCTTCCGCTTTGAGATTTTCATTCCTCGCGACTTCCTTTAAATCACCGCCCTTTTTTAGACGATCGAGTATGTCTTCAGCTTTTTTTCGACATAATATTTTGCATTCATCTTTTATGTAGCTTTTTTTAACCCTGTTTCTGGCTTCCTTGAGACCTGGTATGTAAGGAGGTTTAATTGAATTTAGTTTAATGATGTAAAAGCCTTGATCGTCAGAGAGGAGAGGTGCCGTCTCATTTCCTTTCATCTCAAATGCATATTTCTTAAAGTCTTTAATCCCGGATAGTTCCTTCGGAAGAGCATCAATGGTGAAAAATTCAGTAGTTTTTATCTCAAGCTTGTTTTTGTTTCCGTACTCTTCAAAAATTTCCTCCTGGTAGATAATGTCATTGGCTTTTTTTGCTTCTTTTACAGCTCTGTCCATCCCTTTTATGAGCTTCAGTTTGGCGCGGACCTTATCCTTGACTTCCGACAGAGAATATGCCTCGTCATTCGATTTCAGAAATTCGCTTTTGTTGTAGTCGTAATAATCTTCAACAGCTTCTTCTGAAACCTCTATGGAATTCGCAAAATCTTTTCCCAGGAAAGCAATATATTTGACCTGAATCTTTCGGGGTATCCGAAAATCTTCGGCATGTTCCTTCAGATAGTTTTCAAGGTCTTCATCGGATGGTTTTGCCCTTGCCTTGAAATTTTCCGGAGATATTTTAATAAAATCTATATTAATTTGTTCATTTTGAATCCTGTATATATCATATACTTCCTCGTCAGAGACCTTTATTGCTTCCTTTATAAGTTTCTCTAATTTACCGATAATGAGTACTTTTTTCTGTATTTCCTCGAAATCTTCGGGAGTCAGCCTGTTGTAACGGAGCATGCGATGATAAAGATCCTTATCGAAAACACCGTCTCTCTGGAAAGCAGGATATGAAAAAATGGCAGATCTGATTTCCTCATCACTTACGCCTAATTTGAATTCCTCTGCCCTGGAAAGAAGAACTGCCTGATTAATTACATTATTGAGCGCGCGCTGCTTGAGGTTTAACGCCTTGAGCATGTCGTCAGTTAAAGTACCCTTATAGCGCTGACGATAAAAGTCTATGAGTTTTTCGTATTCCTCTTTGAACTCGGCATAGCCTATCGCTTTGTTTTTAACGATTGCTATTGATTCAGCCTCCCTTTCCCCCCGCATAGATCCGAAGTAAAAAATAAAGACAAGGATAATAATGCCCAGAAGTACCTGCATGAACCAGGCTCTGGCATGTTTTCTCATTAAGCGCAACATATATAATATTCCTTATTAATAAATTTACGAAAACGAAATCATAATTATGAGCGGTATAAGTAGTATAGTCACCGGCAAAATGCAATATTTTTTTAGAAAGGCATTGATTAGGCCATTCAAATGCTGTATAAGGTGCTTTGCTGAAAAAAAATAGGGGGATGGAGCCTTGATTTTTGATTTTATCCTGGGAATGTTTTCCAATGATCTGGCGATTGACTTAGGGACAGCAAATACCCTTGTCTATGTAAAAGGGAAGGGTATCGTGTTAAGCGAGCCGTCAGTCGTTGCTGTCCACAGGGATGCAAGAGGAATGAAAAAAGTAATTGCTGTTGGAGAAGAAGCAAAGAGGATGCTCGGTAGAACGCCGGGAAATATAGTAGCCATCAGACCTATGAGAGATGGTGTGATAGCCGATTTTGAGATTACAGAAGCCATGCTAAGGCATTTCATTATGCGCGTGCACAACAGGAAAACCCTGGTGCGTCCGAGAATTATCATATCCATACCCTCCGGTATTACCCAGGTTGAGAAAAGAGCTGTTAAGGAAACCGCAGAATCAGCGGGAGCCAGAGAGGTTTATCTTATTGAGGAACCCATGGCAGCAGCGATAGGCGCAGGGATGCCGATAACAGAACCGATAAGTTCAATGATTGTGGATATTGGCGGTGGAACCACAGAAGTTGCCGTTATTTCGCTGGCTGGAATAGTTTATGCGAAGTCTGTAAGGGTTGCCGGTGACAGGATGGATGAAGCGATCGTACAGTATATGAAGAGAAAGTACAGCCTCCTTATTGGAGAGAGATCGGCTGAAATAATAAAAACCACGATAGGGTGTGCATATCCGGATACTGAACTAAGAACGGTGGATGTTAAAGGAAGAGATCTGATATCGGGTATACCCAAGATTATTGAAATTAATTCCGAAGAGGTAAGAGAAGCAATAATGGAACCTGTGAGCATCATCGTTGATACTGTAAAAGATGCTCTGGAAAATGCCCCTCCGGAATTAGCCGGTGATATTGTTGACAGGGGCATTGTGCTAACCGGCGGCGGGGCTCTTTTGAGAAACCTGGATGTACTTTTACGAGAAGAAACGGGCCTTCCCATATCCATAGCAGATGACCCCCTTTCCTCGGTAGTCAAAGGTGCCGGGATGGCTCTGGATGAGATAGATCTTTTGAAAGAGGTTACCATTCAACTGTAAACTGAATGTTTAGTCTTCTATAGAAAAATATCCTCAGGATTTCGCATCACCCTTCGAGTGATTAGAGTCTTTATTCACAACAACTGCGTTTTTTGCGCAGATGCTGGCGGAAAATAAATCCGAAATTCGAATATCGAAATACGAAACAAATTCGAATATCAAATAACAAAATTTCGAAACAGTTTTGGACATTCGAGTTTAGGGTTTTGATATTGTTTCGAATTTCGTACTTCGGATTTCGAATTTGCAGCTTTGCTGCCTTAGAATATACCCCCGGAAGGTACGTGGTTTCGCTAAATTCTTCTTTTTAGATGAAAAATGTCATTTCCTAAAAAATACCAATCAATCATCATAGCATCAATTCTGATCATTATCTTCATGTTAACCGTCTCATTCATTGTGAAGCCTTCAGGTGAAACAGGATTTTTCAGAAAGCTGGTTCTGGAGGTAGTGATACCTTTAGAGAACCTGGTTAATACATCAATCGACAGCATTGGCAGGACGTGGACCAGGTATATCTTTTTGGTTGGTCTGGAAGAGGAAAACAGAAGACTCAAGAAAAAAGTTTCATCTTTAACAAGCGAGATTAATGCCAGCAACGAAACATGTCTAGAATATAATCGTTTAAGGAAGCTATTAGCCCTGCAGGAAAGTTCCAGTTTTGAGACAATTGCTGCTAAAGTTGTCGGCAGAGAACGATCCTCTGTGTTTAAGACAATATTAATTAACAGGGGAAGTTCCGATGGGCTAACGGTCGGATTGCCGGTTCTTGCGTTTGAAGGCGTTGCCGGTAGAATAATCGATGTTTCCTGGAATGTATCTACGGTGCTTCTTGTTATAGATTATAATAGTAATATTGATGCGCTTGTCCAGAGTGTCAGGGCTCAGGGCATATTGCAGGGTTCCGGCCGTGAGGGATGTACCTTAAAATACGTACAGCGATTAGAGGAAGTCAAGGCGGGTGATTCTGTAATATGTTCAGGTTTGGCCGGCGTTTTTCCGAAAGGGCTACTGCTTGGTACTGTCGTAAGTGTCGACAGGGAAGAGACGGCTTTGTTTCAAAAGATACAGGTTGTTCCGGCAGTTGATGTGACAAAGCTCGAAGAAGTATTGGTGATCTTAAAATGATATATTACCTTTTAATGCCAATATTTTCATTGTTGTTACTTGTGTTTCAGGCAACGATTCTCGACCTTTTTTTCCTGGGAAAAATAAGGTTGGAAATATCCCTTATACTGGTTATCTACGCGGGCTTTTATCTTGATCTTGTCAAGGGTGGAATTCTGTCCTTTACTCTGGGATTTTTTCTTGACTGCATGACAAGTCTGGTTCCGGGACTTTTTACTTTTATTTATATGGTAATATTTTTTATTTCCAAGAATGTTTCCTATAGAGTTTATCCTGAAGGAATTCCGTTTATCATGATGTTTACGTTTATATGCGCATTTTCAGAAGGGATTGTAATATTTTTACTCTATAAATTTATGTTCGGTGCAAATATATTTCATGATATTTTGAATATGTATCTCCCGCAGTCTCTGGTAATTGCGGTTATTTGTCCAGCCTGTTTTGCGTTGTTTTATCGGCTCGAGGGTTTGTTACATGACGGAAAAGAATAGTAAATTAGCCCAATATGACCCTGGTGAATTCAGGAGGAAGTTTAGGGTATTGATATGGTTGGTACTCTTTGCATTTGTTTTTCTCGTTGCCAAAATGTGGTATCTCCAGGTAATAAAGGGAGAGGAATTAATTCAGCGATCCAAGAACAACAGGATTCGCCTTCAGGAAACAAAACCATTAAGAGGCTTGATTCTGGATACGCGCGGGAAAGTCCTGGTAGATAATCAACCGTCCTTTGACATTTCAATCATTCCAGAAGTAGCAAAAAATGTGGAAGGTGTTATCAAAAGGCTGGCCTGTGAATATGGCGAGAATGAAATAGAACTCTATAACAATTTTTCATCATCAAAGCACAGGAAACCTTTCGTTCCGATTAAGCTTGAAAAAAATATTGGAAGAGATAAGTTAGCCGTAGTTGAGACAAACTCTTTGGATTTGCCCGGCGTCGTCGTTGATGTTGTGCCTGTGAGAAAGTATATTTATGGTGAGATGATGGCTCATATCCTTGGTTATGTGAGTGAGATTAGTACTGTTGACCTGGGCAGGGATTTGTACGGTGAATACAAGCCCGGTGATATTGTCGGTAAATCAGGCATTGAAAAATGGGTAGACAGATATTTAAAGGGTGAAAGCGGGGGAGAACAGATAGAGGTAAATGTTAACGGTAGAAAATTGAATGTCCTGGGGAAGGTTGAATCCGTTCCCGGATACAATGTCATGCTAACCATCGATGCCGATCTTCAAAGGATTTGCTGGGATGCCTTTCAGGAAAAGGCGGGCACCGTGATCATGATGGACCCTCGAGACGGTTCTATACTGGCCATGATAAATAAACCTTCTTTTGATCCAAATCTTTTTAACCGGGGCATATCAGGCGAGGATTGGAACAAACTTTTAAATAACCCACTCAGTCCCATGCAGAATAAGGCTATTTCCGGGCAATACCCCCCCGGTTCCACATATAAATTGATCGTGGCTGCTGCCGCTCTTGAAGAGGGCCTGGTAACCCCTCACACAAGGTATCTTTGTGATGGTACGTATAAGATGGGTAACCGGACATTCAGGTGTTGGAAAAAGTATGGCCATGGTAATGTCAGTTTACACCGTGCTATTGTAGAGTCCTGTGACGTATATTTTTACAATCTGGGAGCACAAATCGGCGTTGATAAATTGGCACAGTATGCACGGAAGTTTGGGTTAGGATCGAAAGCGGGTGTGGAGCTTTCCGGAGAGAAAAGCGGCTTGATACCAACAAAGGAGTGGAAACTGAAAAGGTTGAATAAACACTGGCAGATGGGCGAGACGATTTCATTATCTATAGGTCAGGGGTTTATTTTGTTGACTCCTTTACAACTTATTAGAACCTACTGTGCCCTGGCGAATGATGGTGTTCTATATAAACCGAGACTTATAAAAAGAATTATGACGGAACAGGGGCAGATCATTAAGGAATTCCCTCCTGAAAAGGAGCCTCTTATACCTGTCAGTAAAAAAAATATTGAGATATTAAACCTTGCATTATGGGGAGCTGTAAACGAAGATCATGGTACGGGACTGGCTGTGAGAAGAAGGGGGAAGGATGTCTGTGGGAAGACAGGTACTGCGCAAGTCATAGCAATGCCTCAGGATAAGAAAGATAGTGATATAGAAAACATTCCGTATAAATATAGAGATCACGCCCTTTTCGTTTGTTTCGCGCCGTATAAAGATCCTGAAGTAGCAGTAGTAGTGATTGTAGAACATGGAGGTCATGGGGGATCTGCTGCCGCTCCCATTTCGAGAAAGATTATTGACGGGTATTTTGAAATCAAAGAGAGGAGAAACAGCCTCCAGTCTCGTGAAGTACAAGGCTAAGGCGGCAAAGCCGCAAGGGCTGAGCAATGAGCAATGAGCAATGAGGACCAAGGGCTAAAGGTTTTTCCTTCAGCCCTTAGCCTTCAGCCTTTCGCCTTTCAATATCTGCGCAAAGAACGCGGTTGTTGAGAATAGAGATTCTAATAAGTACCTTAATTGTAAAGTTCTTGCAAAAATGGCAAAAGAATTTGGCTGTAACTTTGCAGACTTGGAAACGTAGGGCAGGGCTTTAGCCCTGCATAAAGCCCAATGCAAGGCTAAAGCCTTGCCCTACATGCAAGAGGTCAGCACCTCTTTGGTTACGGATTTGCCGCCTTAGGTAATATAAAATGAAAATAGATCGCAGGTTGTTTGTAAATTTTGATTGGATACCTCTCGTTCTGGTGCTGTCAATAAGTTGTATTGGACTTTTGAACCTGTACAGTACAAATTATAACCTGGCTCAAATAGGCGGTAAACCGCTTTATGTGAAGCAGATTTACTGGATTCTGATTGGCCTCGCGTTGATGGTTGTCTCCGCAAGTATAGATTATCGTTTTATTATCAGGTATGGTTACGTTATTTACTTTATTTCTTTGTTATTCCTTTTTTTGGTTTTCGTGAAGGGGAATATAACTCACGGTTCGCAAAGGTGGCTGGTCTTATGGGGATTTTCTTTCCAGCCGTCTGAATTGATGAAGTTGACAATTATTATTGCTTTGACAAAGTATATTGCCGACAATAAAATTGGCGAGAGTTATCATATAAAAAGCCTTGCAATTCCTTTTATCATAGTAGCCATTCCCTGTTTGCTTATAATTAATCAGCCCGATCTTGGCACGGCCCTTTTTTTATTTATCCTGTTTTTTTCTGTGATCCTTTTTGTCGGTGTCAACAGGAAGGCGCTTATTCTTTTTGCCACAAGCGGTATTCTTCTGATTCCAATATGCTGGTTTTTTATAAAAGATTATCAAAGGGAGAGAATCCTGACCTTTTTAAACCCCGAGAGAGATCCTCTCGGTTCCGGGTATCATATTATCCAGTCCATAATCGCTATTGGATCGGGAGGTATTTTGGGGAAAGGGTTTTTAAAGGGCACGCAAAGTCAGTTAAAGTTTTTGCCTGAGCAGCAGACTGATTTTGTGTTTTCCGTTTTTGCCGAGGAGTGGGGTTTTGTGGGTGCGGTAATTCTGATATTTATGTTCCTTGCACTATTATTGTGGGGTTTTAAGATTGCCCGCAATTCAAGAGATTTGGCAGGGACCTTGATTGCCTTCGGCGTAACCATGTTAGTCTTTTGGGGTGTCTTTATCAACATCGGTATGGTTCTCGGAACTCTTCCTGTCGTGGGCATCCCCCTTCCCTTTTTGAGCTATGGAGGTTCTTCTATGGTAGTTTTGATGATGGGGGTAGGTTTGTTGATTAATGTAAGTATGCGAAGGTTCATGCTTCAACCGTAAATTTGCGGAGATTTTATTTAACGCAGATTTTGTGGTAGATTGCTACTGCAAAATATGGGTTTAAGGAGGGTTTAAGGAGGGTTAAATGGCGGATAAAAAAACGAATGGAGATATTATTGCTTTCTTAGGGAAGGGGACGGAATTTGACGGGAAGCTGGTTATTAAAGGTTCTATCCGGATCGACGGGACTTTCAAAGGAGAAATATCGGGAGCGGGAACTTTGATTATCGGGGAGGGTGCACGTATTGAGGCGGATATTGCCGTTGATAACTTATTAATATTCGGAGATGTAAAGGGTAATTTTGAAATCAAGGACAGGGTGGAAATTTGCTCTACCGGCAAGCTGTTTGGTAATTTAAAAACTCCCGCATTTGTAGTGCAGGAAGGAGCTATATTTGATGGGGGCTGTCAAATGGGGAACAGACCGGAGAAGATATCGATAGAGGAAAATCAGCAACATCCAGAATAAATTCGGTGAGTTGTCCGTTCCATACCCTATGATTCCGATCAATATTCACAGGCCGTTTCACCAGCACCGATCGTTTATTTTGAACAGGAGTGAATATTAAAACGTGGGCAAAAAATGCTTGACAACATTTGAGAGTTATGCTTATTAGTCCCCGTCTTTTAGTAAAGTATAGTTGAAGGATGCGTTAGTGGTGGAAGTCAGGGAAATAAAATTTGTCGTTTTTTATGAAAAAACAGGTCTTTATGCCTTAATAGGAAAAATATTCAAATTTGCAGAACCGGGTGATTATCCTTTTTGGACACGCGGTTTTTTTTGTCTTTTAATTACGAGGTGATCAGAAATGGTTTCAATAGATAGTACTATATGGTTTCAGATGGCAAATTTCCTTATTCTGATGTTTGTATTGAATGTAGTTCTTTTCAAACCCATTTTGCGTGTGATTGAAAGAAGAGAGAAACATCTTCAGGGTTTGGATGAAGAGGTAAAATCTCTTGATCAGTCTGTTGAGGAGAAAATGGCCAATTATGAGGAGAAGCTCCGTCAGGCCAGGCTGGAAGCAATGAGTGAAAAGAATGAAATTCAGCAAAAAGCATCTGGAGAAGGTAAGAGTAAAATGGATGAGGCAAGAAATGAGATTTTGCAGATTTTCGATGACTTCAAGCAAAAACTTGACAAAGAAATGTCGAGCGCAAGGAAAATATTAAAAACTCAAGCTGAGAAAATATCTGTTGAGATTTCTGAAAAGGTGCTGGGAAGGAGTATTCAATGAAAGAATCTTTAAAAGGTGTTCTCTCAAAACGATTTATATTGACTTCTTTTTTGCCTGCAGTCCTTTTTTTGATTCTCACCGCGGCGGTTGTTTATGCTTCGGGAGGTGGTGAGGGAGAAGGACATAACACGAGCAAGTGGATCTCCTTTGGATGGAAAACCCTGAATGTTGCAATCTTGTTTGGTGTTCTTTATTGGCTTTCCGCAAAAGCAATCAAGGGCTTTTTTATTGGGAGGCGCGATTCTATCAAGACATCCCTGGAAAAGGCCATCGCTTTGAAGGAAGAATCTCAGAATAAATTTAATGAGTATTCTGCCAAACTGGATGAGGCGGCGGGAGAAATTGAGGGAATTTCCGAAATGATTAAGGCACAGGGGTTGGCAGAGAGGGAAAAAATTCTCACAGATGCAGAGAGAACTGCGGAGAAAATGAAGGAAGACGCGAAAGCCCGGATGGATCAGGAATTTAAAAAGATGAGGAATGAATTGAGAGCGGAAGCGGCTGAACTTTCCGTCCAGATCGCTGAGGAGCTTTTAAGGAAGAATATAAAAAAGAATGATCATGAAGTTATGGTAGAAGATTTTTTAGATAGGATGGTGAAGATAAATTGAGATGGAGCGAAATTGCAAAACGTTATTCCAAGGCTTTCTTCGCGATAGCCGCGGAAGAGGCTAAGTATGAAGAATACTATAATGAACTTGGAAAATTTTCTTCTCTCCTTGAGCAAAATGAAAATCTTAGAGAATTTTTGAATATTCCGATTTTTGCTCAGTCTGATAAGAAAGCCGTTCTGGATGAGGTGCTGAAAAAAGTTGATGTATCGCCCGTAACGGCTAATTTTTTGAAGTTATTACTGGAAAAAAGAAGGATAAATCTCCTTCCGGAAATTGAAGCTTGTTATCAACATTATATGGATAATGTGTTGAACAAGGTAAGGGTAAATGTAAAATCGGCCTACAAGTTATCGGATAAGCTGTCCGAACAGATTAAGGCGCGGATGGAAGAGGTTACCGCTAAAAAAGTCGAAATGGAAATTGAAAGGGATACATCTTTGTTGGGAGGTATTGTTGTAAAAGTAGGTGACACCCTTTACGATGGAAGTATAAAAACCCAGCTTAATAGTATTAGGGAACTCTTAAGGGAGGAGATATAGAGGATGGAAGCGATCAAGGCAGAGGAAATAACTCAGATAATTTCCAGGCAGATAAGGGATTATGAGAAAAAACTGGATGTGAGCGAAACAGGGACCGTTCTGTCCGTAGGCGATGGTGTTGCCAGGGTCTATGGTGTTGAGAATGCCATGGCCATGGAACTGGTGGAGTTCCCCGGTGGTATTTTAGGGATGGTCTTGAATTTAGAGACGGATAACGTAGGTGTGGCCATTCTCGGTGAGGATATCCATATCAAAGAAGGTGATATCGTCAAGAGAACAGGAAGAATCGCTGAGGTTCCCGTTGGTGAAGAGGTTCTCGGACGCGTTATCGATGCAACGGGTGCGCCCATAGATGGAAAGGGCCCCATCGAGGCGAAACAGACAAGAAGGATCGAGATGATTGCCCCCGGTGTTATCCAGCGTCAACCCGTTAATCAGCCCCTGTATACGGGATTAAAGGCCATCGATGCCATGACTCCTATAGGAAGGGGCCAGAGAGAGCTGATCATTGGTGACAGGCAGATCGGAAAAACAGCCATCTGTGTTGATGCTATTATAAGGCAGAAAGATACAGGCGTTAAGTGTATCTATGTCGCCATAGGGCAGAAGAAGTCGACCGTCGCACAGGTAGTGGAGGCCCTCAGGAGACATGGTGCTATGGATTATACCTGTGTTGTTTCAGCCTGTGCGAGTGATCCTGCCACGTTGCAGTATGTTTCCGCATATGCGGGATGCAGCATGGGGGAATATTTCCGCGACAATGGGCAGGACGCCCTTATCTTGTATGACGATCTTTCCAAACAGGCCGTTGCGTACAGGCAGATATCGCTTCTTTTGAGAAGACCTCCGGGACGTGAGGCCTTCCCGGGAGATATTTTCTTTAACCATTCGAGACTGCTGGAACGTGCGGCCAGGGTTAATGATGAACTCGGTGGTGGTTCCCTGACGGCCCTTCCCATCATTGAAACCCAGGCTGGAGATGTTTCCGCGTATATTCCTACAAACGTTATTTCCATTACGGATGGCCAGGTCTACCTTGAACCCAGTTTGTTCTATTCCGGTGTAAGGCCTGCAATCAATGTGGGTCTGTCAGTTTCGAGAGTAGGTGGAGCAGCTCAGGTAAAAGCGATGAAACAGGTAGCAGGAACCTTGAAACTTGACCTGGCACAATACAGGGAACTGGCCGCTTTTGCCCAGTTTGGAAGTGACCTTGATAAATCGACACAGGCTCAGCTGGACAGAGGAGCCAGATTGGTCGAGTTATTGAAACAACCGCAATATCATCCCATGTCCTTAGGGCAGCAAGTGTTGGTGTTATTTTCCGGTGTTAGAGGATTTGTGGATAAATATCCCCTGGAGCGTCTTAAGAACTACGAAAGCGAACTCCTGAGCTTTGTTGAAGGCAAATATCCTGAATTGATGAAGGAAATAGATGAGAAAGAGGAGATAAGTGACGGACTGGAAGATAAGTTGCGAGATGCTCTGACTGAATTTGATTCAATTTTTGCCGCTGAATAAAAACTGAATATTTTGTAGAATGGGAGTAGGTTGAATGGCCTCGTTAAAGGATATTAAAGATAAAATTCAGGGAGTTAGTAAAACGAAGCAGATCACCAGGGCGATGAACATGGTGGCTGCATCGAAGCTGAAAAGCACTCAATTAAGAATGGAAAACTTCAGGCCATATGCGGAGAAGTTTATGGAGGTACTAAACAGTGTGGCCCTGCGGGTAAATCCTGACATGCATCCTCTCCTGGCAGTCAGAGAACCGAAAAAAGTTCGAATCATATGTATGACATCGGACAGGGGCTTGTGCGGTGGTTTTAACTCGAATGTGATGAGGGCAGTAGAAGGATTCATCAGGCACAGGTCTAAGGAGGGTCAGGAAGTTTCGTTGGTTGCTGTCGGGCGAAAAGGAAGAGATCACTTCAGAAAGAAGGCAAATATGATCGGTCAGCACACGGACGTTTTTAAACAGTTTGACATCAGTCTGGCTGACAGTATCGGGAGAGAATTGATTTCTTCTTTTATAGATGGGGAATATGATGAATTGCACATTGCATACAATGAGTTTCGGAATATCGCTGTTCAGAGGCCGAAGATAGACAGACTGCTTCCGATGAAATCTACAGACTCGGCAGAGGAGATTGCGCCGGAAAGAAAACTTGGGTACATTTATGAACCGGAAGAAGAGATTCTAATAGAAAAACTTCTCCCAACATATATCAGGGTAATGACTTTCAGGGCACTTCTGGAGACAGCGGCAGGTGAAAACGGAGCTCGAATGGTTGCCATGGACAACGCAACAATCAGTTGCGAAGAGATGATTGGGGATCTGTCCTTGAAATACAACAAGGCGAGGCAGCAGGCTATTACTGCAGAACTCATGGACATTGTCGGGGGTACGGAGGCCTTGTCCAAGGGGTGATTAAATTCTTAATTCTTAAATTTGATGGTTTCGTAAAAAGTCAAAAACTCGCTAATATGTCATTCCCGCGAAAGCGGGAATCCAGTAATTACACGCAGTTATAGATTCCCGATCAGATCGGGAATGACAAAACGGCAAAAACTCCGACTTTTTACGAACTTGTCAAATTTGAGTTTTTAATTAAAAATTGAGAACATAAAATTCAAAATCCATTACCGATGGATTTTATAAATATTTGATTATAAAAAAGTACAATAAATACTCTTTAAACTAAGGAGATGGGTATGAACACAGGAGCAATAGTGCAGGTAATAGGACCGGTGGTCGATGTTGAATTTTCTGATGGAAATCTGCCGAGTATCTTGAATTCCATTTTAATATCGAACCCGGCTATCAGCGATGAAGAAGATAATCTTGTTGTAGAAGTTGCGCAGCACCTTGGTGATAATGTGGTCAGATGTATAGCCATGGACACAACGGACGGTTTGGTACGCGGCATGAAGGCTAAAGATACGGGCGCTCCTATTATGGTGCCGGTCGGCAGGGCGTGTCTGGGAAGAATTCTGAACGTCATAGGAAAACCTGTCGATGGACTGGGTAAAATTGAATCAGAACATATGGCGCCGATTCACCGGCAATCGCCTTCGTTCCTCGAACAAGACACGTCCGTTCATGTTCTTGAAACGGGAGTAAAGGTTATTGATCTGCTCGTTCCATTCCCGAGAGGTGGGAAGATGGGGATGTTCGGAGGTGCAGGTGTCGGTAAAACAGTCGTTATGATGGAGATGATTCATAATATTGCCATGCACCATGGAGGAATATCAGTTTTTGGAGGCGTCGGTGAAAGGACAAGAGAGGGGAACGACCTGTATCTGGAGATGAAAGAATCGGGAGTTTTAAAAAATGCCGCCCTCGTTTATGGACAGATGACGGAACCTCCGGGAGCAAGAGCAAGAGTGGCGTTGACGGCGCTTGCGGCAGCGGAATATTTCAGGGACGAGGAAGGTCAGGACGTGCTTCTCTTCATCGATAATATATTCAGATTTACCCAGGCAGGTTCTGAGGTGTCGGCGCTGCTGGGTAGAATGCCTTCAGCCGTTGGTTATCAGCCTACGCTGGCTACAGACCTTGGTGAACTCCAGGAGAGAATTACATCAACAGATAAGGGTTCCATTACAGCCGTCCAATGCGTGTATGTTCCGGCTGATGACCTGACAGACCCGGCTCCGGCGACAACCTTCGCCCATCTCGATGGAACCGTTGTTCTTTCAAGACCCATTGCGGAGCTGGGAATCTATCCGGCAGTTGACCCCCTCGATTCAACATCCCGTATCCTGGACCCGAACGTGATTGGGGAAGAGCATTACCAGGTATCGCGAGAAGTTCAGATGATTCTTCAGAAATACAGGGATCTCCAGGATATTATCGCTATTCTGGGTATGGATGAGCTGTCTGAAGAAGATAAAGTGACGGTTAACAGGGCAAGGAAGATTCAGAGATTCCTTTCACAGCCCTTCTTTGTTGCCGCACAGTTTACGGGAACAGAGGGCAAGTTTGTGTCTGTTCCGGATACCGTGAGGGGATTCAAGGAAATCCTCGAAGGAAAGCATGATGAACTTCCTGAGCAGGCATTCTATATGGTAGGTGGAATCGAAGAAGCAGTAGAAAAAGCCAGAAGACTTGCAGAATAACGAAGCCGGAGGAGTGTTAAATGGCTGACGAATTGATGGTGGAAATTGCCACACCTGAAAAAATGGTGTTCAGTGATAAAGTTGAAGAGGTGACGATTCCAGGGGTTGATGGTGAGTTTGGTGTGCTGTTCGGTCATGCTCCCCTTTTGACTTTAGTTAATATTGGTGAGTTGAATTATACCAGGGATAATAAAAAGACACATTATGCCATTGGAGCAGGATATGTGGAGGTAACCTATCAGAAAGTAACATTACTTCTTGATAGCGCTGAGAGATCTGATGAGATTAATAAGGAGAGCGCAAGAAGAGAAAAAGATGCGGCAGAGGCGAAGCTCTCAAAGATGAACAAGGAAGAAGATAAGGGTTATAAGGAGGCGAAAGACAATCTGAGTCTGGCAGAGGCGAGGCTCAAGGTTGCAGAGAAGACATAGCGGATTTTCCTCAGGAAAGAAAGACTCTGTTTTGGAAAAAATCGAATGATTCAAGCCAGGGAGGTTTCACTTTCCTGGCTTGTTTTTTAGTTGTATAGACATTATATTCTTTATTCTCGACAACTGCGTTTTTTGCGCAGATGTTGGCGGAAAATAAATCCGAAGTACGAAATTCGAAACAATATCAAAATCTTAAACTCGAATGTCCAAAACTGTTTCGAAAATTTGTTATTTGACTTCGACGTGAGCTCAGTCGAACGATATTCGGATTTCGGATTTGCGGCTTTGCCGCTTTAGGAGTTTAATCATGGTGCGAGCAAAGGGGTTCTTGTCAGGTCTTTTTATAGTTGCTTTGTTTTGTACTCTATTTTTGGATCCAGGTGTTGCTTACTGTGCCGCCGAAGAGGCCTCACATCATGGAGGTAATATAGGAGAAATATTATCGGCCTGGACAGTGATTCCTTTTGTCGGTATTTTACTGTCCATAGCTTTGCTTCCTTTGCTTATGCCTCACTTCTGGCATAATCACTTCGGTAAGATTTCGGCATTCTGGGCGTTGCTGTTTGCGATTCCGTTTCTCTATGTTTATCATTATGTGGCATTATACGAAATTCTGCACATCTATCTAATTGATTATTTCCCGTTTATCATTCTTCTCTGGGGCCTCTTTACCGTTGCGGGAGGAATCGTGGTCGGTGGTTCAATAAAGGGGACCCCGGTTGTCAACACGATTATGTTATTGATAGGAACGATATTGGCCTCCTGGGTAGGAACGACGGGAGCAGCCATGGTTATGATACGTCCTCTTTTAAGGGCAAACAAGAACAGGGTAAACAAAGTACATGTCGTGTGCTTTTTTATATTTCTTGTGGCCAATATCGGGGGTTCGCTCACACCGCTTGGCGATCCGCCGCTATTTCTTGGATTTCTCCATAATGTTCCGTTTTTCTGGGTTACGACAGCTATCCTCCCACATATGTTGTTAACGTCGTTGATACTGTTGGTTCTGTTTTTTGCCGTTGACACATTTTACTATAATAAAGAGAAAGATGAGTTGAAAAAGATAGGGCCAATGGAACAAGTTCCCATCAGGATTCAGGGTGTGCATAATTTCATTTTTCTGGCGGGTATTGTCGTCCTCGTTCTCATAAGCGGTTATTGGAAAGCGGGACATTTCAGTGTAATGGGTATTCACATGACGTATCAGAATCTCCTGCGGGATGTTGGAATTATCATTATGGGAACACTCTCTCTCCTGTTAACCTCCAAGAGTCTTCGGGAAGAAAACGAATTCAGCTGGTTTCCGATAATGGAAGTGGCCAAACTTTTTGCCGGCATTTTTATGACGATTATTCCTTGCCTGGCAATCCTGAAAGCTGGAAGTAACGGTGCCATGGCCGGTCTTGTAGCTGTCGTGAAAGAGCCGTTTCATTATTTCTGGGTAGCCGGCACACTCTCCTCTTTCCTTGATAATGCGCCTACCTATCTCACCTTCTTTAACCTTGCTCTGGGCAAACTCGGCTTAACAGAGGCAATGGTTCCGGCTGCGCTGGCGGCAAAAGCGGCGACGGCAAATCCTGTGTTTATCAGTTATCTGAAAGCAATATCAGCAGGTGCGGTCTTTATGGGCGCCAATACCTATATCGGCAATGCGCCGAATTTCATGGTTAAATCTATTGCTGAAGAAGCGGGAATTAATATGCCGAGTTTTTTCGGTTATATGTTTAAATATTCAATTCCTATTCTTATTCCCATATTTGTTGTTGTAACTTTTGTATTCTTTTAGATTCTTTATTCTCAACAACTGCGTTTTTTGCGCAGATGTTGGTATCAGCTTATGCGAATAAGACAAAGAATTCTGGTTGCACCTTTGCTGCCTTGGAAACGTAGGGCAGGGCTTTAGCCCTGCGTAAAGCCCAATGCAAGGCTAAAGCCTTGCCCTACATGCAAGAGGCCAACACCTCTTTGGTTGCGGCTTTGCCGCCTCAGGGATATAATGACGGGAGAATGAGAAATGACAAAATCATATTATGAAGTAATATTACAAGGATCGTTTGGTCTCATCAAGGGTTTTGTTCTGGGCTTTTTAGAAGGAAGCGGAATTAAAGGGGAGGCGATCTTTGGCCGGGAGCATCATGTGGAAAACGAAAGCAAGTTTGGCCAGCTCATGCGCTTGATTCATGTCAAGGGTAATAAAGTTCATGTTATTGTTGGTGCCGGGATCCATAATTTACTGAAAGATGCAGTGGGTAACAGACAAGATGGACTTGACATAAAGATATTGTCTGTCAGAGAAATTACGGATGCCCATTTTGATTTTATCTATAAAGCCTTTGCAAAAGAATTTGGTGATAAGTTGAAAGAACTTTTTAAAAATCTGCCTGAGGGACTTGAACTTGGGCCAGGCTACGAACCTAAAGAAACAATAACGCCGGAGGGGAAGGGGATAGAAGCCTATGCCCCGCTACATGAATATGAAATAAAAGCCAATGGAAGGATATACGGTCCCATAAAAGCTGTAATCAATTTTTATGGCGAGGTGGAGCATAATCCATTGGTTGAATTGGGAGACATAAAGCTCCAATATAAGAATTAGGTATTAAGGATTATAGTCGAAGATCCGCTTGATCTCCTAAGGCGGCAAAGCCGCAAGGACTGAGCAACGAGCAATGAGGACTGAGAACTAAAGGCTAAAGGTTTTTCCTTGATCCTTTGTCCTTGTACCTTGCACCTTTTCACTGCTGACACTAAAATCTGCGCAAAAAATGCAGTTGTTGAGAATAAAGAATCTAATCCTTTAACCTTGAGATATGTGCCGAAGCAAATATCCACGGCGTGCAGAAAGACTGGATATTCGTTTTTGAGAATTTAACATTAATGAAAGCCCGGCTGAGGATTTTTTCTGACATAATAAGTGTATCCTTGTCATATTCGGAACAGCACTGAGACGTTATCATGCCATTGGGATTGAGGCAGTCTTTAATTTTTGCGAAGAGATCTTCCAGGTACAGCTCGCGATCCATATTGATAAACGTTTCAGGATGCATGGTTAAATCATAGATAATTGCATCAAAACGCCTGTCAGTATTTAAGAAATTATTTACATCATCGTTTATAATCTCTACCCGCGGATCATCGAACGCATCATGACAGATACACTGTAGATATTTCCTGGAAGCGTTTATAACTTCTTCGTCTATATCGATGAGTGTAACCTTGCCGGGGTTGTATTTCAAAAGTTCATAAAGGACCCCCCCGTCTCCACCGCCCAGGATTGCTACATTTTCTAAAGGATTTTTTGCTTCAACAAGAGGTGATACCATGCTCTGGTTGTAAAGATGAGCATCATATTCGGCAATCTGCAGATCATTATTCAAAAACAGCAGCTTACCGAAAATTTCATTTTCTATGATGTCTATCTGCTGATATTTTGACATCTTGCTGAAAATTGCTTTTTCGATGTGGTACCGTATGTCGAATCCGACCGTATCGGAAACGTCGGTTATCCAATTGGTTTCTGACACTTCGATTGGGTTTCCCCGGATAATTTCGGCTGTCCTCGTTGTAGTCGGTTTAAATTTATCCTTCAGATAATGTAACAGATTATTCGTTACCTCCTTGTCGGGAGAACAGGTATATATATCCACAGAAGCGTGACGCGCTTCGGGGTATGTATGGATGGCAACATGGGATTCACTGATGACTGCTATGGATGTGACACCGATGGGATCGTAGCAATGACTGTTGATAGCTACAAGAGATAGTCCGCATTCTCTGATACCATTACGCAGAATGTTTTCGATGGCCTCTTTATCGTTTAAAATATCTCTGGAACAGTTGTGAAATTCCGCTACGATTTGCATCCCGATTGGCTTCATGGCAAAATAAACTTTCTTTATAAAGGTACAAGGTACAAGGACAAAGGATCAAGGACAAAGGACAAAGGATCAAGGAAAAACCTTTAGCCTTTAGTTCTCAGTCCTCATTGCTCGTTGCTCAGCCCTTTGCGGCTTTGCCGCATTAGTCCCTTAAGCGAGAAATTAAATTTTCTTGTAACAGCTCAAAAAACAGGGGCATCATAAAAGGCTCACGCCTGAATTCCTTATTTGGAGTTTACCCGTAAGGGTTATACACTTATTTGGAGTTTACCCGTAAGGGTTTTACCGTGATTTATTGGGCTGATTCATTTTCTTTCTTTATAGAGGTACAAGGTACAAGGACAAAGGATCAAGGAAAAACCTTCAGCCTTTAGCCTTTAGTTCTCAGTCCTCATTGCTCATTGCTCAGCCCTTTGCGGCTTTGCCGCCTCAGGTGTCACTATATAAAAAAAAGAGTATTCCATGTCAAGGGGAATACAGAGATTATAGAAATAATACATTGATTCAGGCGGCCTGCAAAGGTCTCAAGCTGTTATTCCGTTTGAGCAAGGTCCTTTTTCCCTTCGAGAAGCCTGTGGATGACCGTTATATTTGTTAAAACGGCCAGCACTATCAACGTCCCCATAAAGATACAGTCAGGACATTCGGGAAAATATCTTCCAATGGGCGCGTTCAGGAGCGAACCGGCAGAAACCAAAATTAATCTTTCGGGTCGCTGCATCAAGCCGATAACTCTTATACTTCCCAGTGATTCGGCACGGGCCTTTACGTAACTGACCATGACCGAACCCAGCAAGGCCAGCATAACCACATAAAACATCCAGCTGTTTTGATAGTAAAAGAGAAGCCCGAAAAATACGAAAAACTCGGCATAACGATCCAGCGTTGAATCCAGTAAGGCGCCGAACCTGGTTGATTGTCCTGTAAGACGGGCAATGGAACCATCCATTGTATCCGCTATCCCTGATAGCAAGAGCAAAATTCCACCCATGAAAATGGCCCCGAAGGCATAAAATAATGCCGAAATCAGAGAAAGGCATAATGAAAAGAGGGTGATTGCGTTGGGTGAAACACCTCTGTTAACCAGCGGTTTCATCCATCTTTCCATAAGAGAATAATACCTCTTAATCATCTGGTGACGCGCTTCAGTAAAATTCATCATGTAATCCTGTCCTGGAAGGTTATAACGTTAGAAAATCGTCTATGGATAAACCGGATTGAGATATTATGGATTTCAGGGTCTTTTGAGGTATGTCTTTCCCTGGATGGTTGGGAATTACAACTCTCCTTTTGGTTACAGGATTATACCAGATTTCGTGACTCCCCTTTGCCTGGCGATCAAAAACAAATCCCGCCTTTTTAAGTTTCCGTATTACCTTAATCGGGGTCAAACTTTTCAACTTCGTCATATGGCCATCGAGATAGGAATCTTGGCTTCAACGGCGACGTTATCAGCCCTCAAGGCCTTCAATGTTTCGGGGAGGGGATCTCCATGTTCAAGGTATGATTCCACAAGCTTCCGAGCTACATCCTGTGCTATCTCCATAGTTTCTGCGACGGTTCTCCCTTGGGCGAGTAACTCAGGCAGGCATTTACTCGTTGCCAGATAACCTCCCTCCTCCAAGGGTTCAATTGTAATTGATAAGAAGAATTCAGGCATAATGTTCACCTTTTTTGATTTAATAATTATAACAATGGAATAAGAAGAGTAATATTTATACGCCAAGAGAACGCCACAGTCAACAAATTTTAGATTATAGAAATGTCAACAATACTGAGCAGTATCCCCGGATTTCCCTCGCTGCCGACAGGCAGTCACTGGAAGCATGGGTGAAGGGACTGCCGGGACCTTGGATAGGCGCTATGGAAGCAACAATATTCACCGGATGGGTGTATGACTTTTTAAAGCCGCACGCCATTGTCCTGAAGGTGGCTCATCCTGCGATGCTGAAGGCCATAACAGCCGCCAAGAAAAAGAACGATCGTGCCGATGCCGAGAAAATAGCCGATCTGTTACGGGTGAATCTTCTGCCTGAATGCCACATGCTTTCAGAAGAGATTCGTGAACTGCGACGGATATTACGGTATCGCAACCATATTGTTCGGACGGCAGTTAAGATGCAGAACAAGATGTCGGGTCTGCTCATGGAAGTTGGTGTCAGCTACAGCAAGAAACGCTTGCACGGCAAGAAATACTTTCGTGAACTTCTAGAACGAGTCGATGAAATTCCCCCTTCCGTCAAGGAGCTTCTTCAGCTGAGTCGTTCAAGCTACGAGATGTTTCGCTCTTTCCAGAAGCGGCTTGTTGCAACGCTTCGCACCGACAGCCTGATACGTGATCGGGTACATCGTCTCATGACCATCCCCGGTGTAGGAGAGATAACGGCACTGACCTGGGTATTGGAGATCGGCGATCCCGAACTATTATCATCCATTCGTAAGGCAATCAGCTACTGCGGGCTGTGCAGCGCACAAAAAGAATCGGCGGGCAAGGAGCAGCGAGGCCCCATCTCCAAGAAACGGAACAAACACCTGCAAACCATACTCATTGAAGCCGCAAAGCTTGCACCATACTGGAACGAGCAACTGGCCATTGTACATGAGCGGGAATCGAAGAAAGGAAACAAAAACAGGGCAACCCTTGCCGTTGCGAGAAAGCTTGTGGCTTACATGCTGGCTGTTGACAGGAAAGGGAGCGATTTCAAGCTTCCCTCAGAAACGCAAGCAGCCTGAAACAGACGCTGTATGAACATATAAATCTGCCGAGATGAAGATCTTCCCGCCGGGCCTTGCCGTCTGGGGACTGTGCATGCGATAAACGCAATGCAACGATTATAGTGTTTCGAGGCCGGTGGGTTGACCCAAACTCAATCTTCTGTATAGGTCATTAAGGATATGGTGTAACGCGAACCTATCCGACCTTGGTACAGCAAATGGATGTCTGGTCGCATACGATCTATTAGTGCGGACCACAAAGAATGAAGAAAAAGATCGAGTTGAGGCAGATCAACAGAAATAACCGCCGGGAATCCGTCAATCCGGAAGGTCAAGGGAAATCTCCGTTTTCCCCTTGACAAAACTTATCATGGATGTCCCCGGATTTCTGGTGTCCCCGGATTTCCCCAAATATATGCTATTTCGTGCACACCAAACAAAAAAGGCAGAGCCTCACAGACTCTGCCTTTCCTAATTCAGCGAGTTACACACTCGGGTCGTTAGCACTTCCTCCTGAATCCTGCAAGACCGACGATACCCGTCATCAGCAGAACCATCGTCAGGGGCTCGGGGACGGAAGGGTTGACTTCTTCCCCGATCTTCTCTTTGACTGCCAGTCCAAAGTCGTCAAAACTCGCGACAACCCAGACAAACGGATTGGTGCCTCCGATAACGTTATCTTCACCATATGGTGTGGCTTGGATGGAATCTTCAGGATCATCGCCGAAGTAGTCACGATCGTTAACGAACAGGGCGTTAATCGTATCGACACCGCTTGCAAGCGCCGCATCCCTTGCATCCTGTACATTCGGAGCTATCTGGGCATAACTGATGGAATCAGCGCCGTCGCCCGTCACGTCTATGACCTGCCGGGTTCCCTCAAAAGCATTAGTGAAAAGTGGATACCCGTAATTCATGGCTGCGGCCATTTGCGTTCCACCAAAAAAGGGACGGGTAGTGCCAGCGATGGCATCTGCAAAAGCATACGAACTAGCCTCGCTGTTAATGTACATCCAATCAAGCGCAAGGGATTGACTGTCAGACCAGTAGACGAGCGATACCGCAATTGAACCGTAGGTGCCAGCGGTCGTGATGGAGTTAATGATGCTGGCATCCCTGAACGCCGCTTCGTAACCGCCCCTGATAAGGTCGAAGTCAGTAGCGTCTACACTGCCAGAAACATCACAGAGTAACAAGAGTTCAAGGTCGACAGAAACGGCCGCGGCTTGCTGCGGTACTGCCAAGCAAAGAGCGAGGGCGATCGCGAGCATTACTGAAAATATTTTCTTTTTCATTCTTTTTACCTCCTTTCCTTTTAAAATATATTTTGTTTAATGGTAAATTAAGCAAAAATGATGCCATTTGCATAACCATTTGATATTACAAACAATATCAAAAATGCTATTCCGATTACTGCTTTCATTTTGTAAACGTATCCGACAGTTTTTTGCGATTTTTATGAAAATTTGCGGGGCATAAAAAGATAACTGCTTATATTAATTGACAGAACAGCCCAAAAAAGGCCGTAACAAAAAGTGTCGGCATGCTTTACAGCTTTCGGCTTGTTTTACAAATCGAACATTAAAACTCTCATTGTTCTTTAAAAAAAAAGAAAAAAAGGGAAAAAAGGATTGAAGGATTGGAGGCTAAATCATAAATAAGTCGAAAGTGGACCTCTTTCCCCCATTCTTTTCCAGTAGGGCCCGTTCCCCGAACGAAGTAATTCGGGGACGTTGTTGACTATGTTGACTTTCTATTTTTCCGATCTACTGATAATTTTTGAGATGGCAGATGTTGATACTCCCAGTTGACGTGCTATCTCTGCAAATGGAATTCCATACTGTTCCGCTAAACTGATCGCTAACTTCGACCTTATCTTTGATATTGATCCCCTGCGGCTTCCGTATTTAAGTTCTTTAATATTAATGTTTTCCTGCTTGCATGCCTTTTCTATGAATTGCTCCACCTTTTTCAGGCGGTCTTGTCCCAAAAATTGATGTCTCACCTTTTGATCAACCTCTTGTAACAGATAATCGACGAATTCTCCGCCACCCAATATCCGCTCATCAGAACTCGCACGCATTCCTGAAAATCGCATAGTCTTGACTTGAGTCCAACCGCCCATAGATCGAATCAAGCCTCCGCCAACTAACTCCGGCCGTCTGCCTTGATTAATTCCTTCTTGAATAAATTCCCGGTAGCAACTTCTGGCCACTCCTTCTGTTTTGCCAAACCACCTTAATATGTAATCACGATCTTGCCAATCGTTTGTTCTTTTACCCATTACAGTCGCATGCCCACACCAGCGGTAGATGTCCAGTTCCGATAAACTCTTCACAAGTTTTGCCCGCAGTGGATTTAAATGAATATAGCGGACTAACTCCTTAAAATAAACATCCTCTTCACAAATTATCGATTTAGAGTAATTCGGAGTAATTCGGGGACGTTGTTGACTATGTTGACTTTCTATTTTTCCGATCTACTGATAATTTTTGAGATGGCAGATGTTGATACTCCCAGTTGACGTGCTATCTCTGCAAATGGAATTCCATACTGTTCCGCTAAACTGATCGCTAACTTCGACCTTATCTTTGATATTGATCCCCTGCGGCTTCCGTATTTAAGTTCTTTAATATTAATGTTTTCCTGCTTGCATGCCTTTTCTATGAATTGCTCCACCTTTTTCAGGCGGTCTTGTCCCAAAAATTGATGTCTCACCTTTTGATCAACCTCTTGTAACAGATAATCGACGAATTCTCCGCCACCCAATATCCGCTCATCAGAACTCGCACGCATTCCTGAAAATCGCATAGTCTTGACTTGAGTCCAACCGCCCATAGATCGAATCAAGCCTCCGCCAACTAACTCCGGCCGTCTGCCTTGATTAATTCCTTCTTGAATAAATTCCCGGTAGCAACTTCTGGCCACTCCTTCTGTTTTGCCAAACCACCTTAATATGTAATCACGATCTTGCCAATCGTTTGTTCTTTTACCCATTACAGTCGCATGCCCACACCAGCGGTAGATGTCCAGTTCCGATAAACTCTTCACAAGTTTTGCCCGCAGTGGATTTAAATGAATATAGCGGACTAACTCCTTAAAATAAACATCCTCTTCACAAATTATCGATTTATAACGATTTTGAAACAAATGACCGTGGCGACGATGGCGCCGGTTATAGGATAACGCATATCCGGTGAGTAGCCTCCTCATATAGAAGGATAGACCAGAAGAAGAGCTTTTCAACAATATGTGAGCATGATTAGACATCAACGACCAGGCATAAATTGCCGTACCGGTATCAGAGGCGATTTGTCCCATTCGGGAGACAAAATCTTCTCGATCAGTTGTATCATCGACGATCCTGCGTTTTTCAATCCCCCGCACGATCACATGATGCAGCGTTCCAGGGGCATCAAGCCGGGCTTGTCGTGGCATTCGTTACCTTCTCATTAAACGATTGACCGAATGCTAACATAATTATTCAAGCTTGTCAACTACGTCCCTTTTATTCCCCCTTTTATTCCCGGTGGGGCTATAAGTTAAAAGAAGCAGACGATTATGTGAGGCTGCATTATTCGCAGGTAAGTAAGATAGATTCAAGGGGGGGCAAAAGACAAGACCTTACCCCCTTTATCCTTCCGACGCAGAAAAAGATACATCTTGACATTCGGTCCATATTTGGTATTGTATGCGGACCGGGGGTGGTGAAAATGAAAATAACAAAGGATATAAAGCCAGTCACTTATTTAAAATCCAGAGCTGCGGATTTGTTAAACCAAATTAACGAAACCCATCGACCTGTAATTATAACCCAAAATGGGGAACCCAGAGCTGTTCTTCAGGATCCTGAAAGTTACGAAAATATGCGAAATGCAATTGGTTTATTGAAACTGATATCTCAAGGTGAAAGTGATGTGCGGAATGGAAGGGTAAAGTCACAAGAGGAAGTATTTAAAGATATTGAGAATTCTCTGAAAGAAAAACTGTAATGAATCCAAAGTATAAGATAATTTGGACCAGTGTTGCGGAAAATGATTTAAAAAATATCATTGAATACATTTCAGTGGATAGCCCACAAAATGCCATAAAAATATTGGAAAAGATAAAGAAAAAAGCTTCAAATCTTTATACCCTTTCCGAAAGGGGTCGCATCGTGCCAGAGCTTCAAGGCCAGGGCATATTGCAATACAGGGAGTTGGTAATTCCACCATGGCGATTAATATACAGAATTGATGAGCGAAAAATATATGTATTGTCTGTAATTGATTCTCGGCAGAATGTTGAGGATATCCTATTAACCCGATTGATTTAGAAGCAATTGGCGGAAAGCTTGAGAAAGCTTGGGGTCAAATCTTTATTCTTTAATATTCTCACCGCGAATCCTTACTATAAATGCCAAATCCCCGTAAACTCAATGATCAAGATTTGATCCCAGGACCCCCCCCCAGGGCTTGGGGGATGTGCTAATGGTCAAGCGGCTGTCACTCGAACTTTTACTTCTTTCTCCAGGCGGTCAGACAATGCAATTTTAGCCATTTCAGTGTCGTAATGAGTTTGAATGCCTGTCCAAAATTCAACCGACATGCCAAAGTAACGGGCAAGGCGAAGCGCGGTGTCAGCACTGATGCCCCTTTCACAACGGACAATCTTGTTGATCCGCATGGCCGGAACTCCTATGTCTTTAGCGAGCCGGTACTGGCTGATGCCCATCGGCTGTAAAAATTCCTCAAGCAAGATTTCGCCGGGATGGGTTGGCGGAAAGTCTCTCATAATATTACCTCAATGATAATCCACTATTTCGACGTTATACACGCCGTTTGTTTGCCATTCAAAGCAAATACGCCATTTATCGTTAATCCGAATACTGTGTTGACCTCGTCGATCTTCCTTCAACGCTTCCAGCCGGTTTGCCGGAGGAACCCGAAGGTCGTTAAGCTCTGCGGCTTTATGGAGCATAATCAGTTTCCGTTCGGCAACTCGCTGGATGTCTTGAGGTAGTTTTTTGGAAAAACGCCCATGAAAAATCTTTTCAGTCTCTCTGCATTTGAATGCCTTGATCATGAAAATATAATAACCCAAAATGATAATATCGTCAAGCGTTATTAGTCAAAATTGGGAACGGGTTCACATTTAATGATCGCTGATCCAATTTCCACACACGGACAAATGATACTGAAACAAGTTCAGCCTTCGGCGTGAGCTCAATCGAACGGTTCGGCTGCAAATTCCCCGTGCTGAGTTAGTAAAACCGAAACCTCTTTCTATCTATATTGTGCCTCGATTAATTCCCTATATCTCTCGATTACAATACGCCGTTTCAGTTTCATCGTCTGTGTCAGTGTCCCATTTTCCAGGGAAAAGTTTTCACTCAGATAGATAAATTTCTTCGGGATTTCATAACCGGCATATTTGCCTGTCAGGAACGTGACGATTTCACTGCTTATCAGCTCTTTTATTTCTTCTCTCTCGATTAACTCTTCAGGTTTTGCCGGAAGATTATTTTTTTCAGCATACTTTCCTAAAACCAGAAAGTCGGGCACAACCAGGCAGACATTGTACGGCCTGTTCTCACCGTAAATCATAACATTTTCTACATATGGAATGAGGGCGATATCTTCCTCCAGGGAAGCGGGAAAGACAAATTTTCCATTTTCCAGTTTGAATTGTTCCTTGATCCTGCCTGTGATGTATAAAAAACCATCCTCATCCAATCTGCCCCGATCACCCGTTCTGAGGCCTCCATCGTCAGTCATGATCTCTTTGGTCTGCTCCGGTTTATTGTGATAGCCCTTCATTACATTAGGTCCGTAAACGATGATTTCACCATCATCTTTCTCCCGATCTCCCAAAGATTTATCGATGACAATCCGCACCTTCTCGATTGCTTTTCCAACGGTTCCCAGTTTGTAGTTAAAAGACGCATTCATGGTAACAGCAGGCGATGTCTCCGTTAAGCCATAGCAATCGTATAGAGGAATACCGACATCAAAGAAAAAGATGGCAATTTCCGGATTCATCATTGCGCTGCCCGTCATGGAACCCATAAGGTGCCCTCCGAGCCTGTCACGAATCTTCTGAAATACTATCTTGTCTGCGATTTTAAATTTTAGATTGGTCGTAAAACCGGACATACCTTTTTCAGCCAGTTCACGCTTTTCCCGGGCGCTTTCCACACCCATAACAAATAATTTTTTTGCCAGTCCGCCTTCTTCATTCATCCTGGCCCATAGTCCGTCATAAATCCGATTAAACACGCGGGGGACTGCTATAAGCCATGTAGGTTTAACCAGGGCCATATCATTGGCAATGGTCGTTGGATCTTCCATAAATCCGATAGACCCTCCCAGGTAAATCATTGTATATAACTCCGCTGTCTGACCGTAAGAGTGTGCCCATGGCAAAATCGAAAGACTTCTGCCAGTTGCCGTCAGTTCAGGATACATCTTGCGACCTGCGTGGGAATTACTTGTGAAATTACCGTGTGACAATAAAACGCCTTTAGGATCCCCTGTTGTACCTGAAGTGTAAATTAACCCGGCTATGTCATCGGAATGGGGTTGAATCGAAGGAACCGGATTATCCCGACCTGTCCTTTCCAGTGCCGCCATGCTGTTATCACTGTTACCTTCTATCAAAACGATCTTTTCCAGAGTGGGTATTTCTTCTATAAAATCTTTAACCTTTTCATATATCTCCGGTTTCGAAACAAAGAGTACCTTAACGGAACTATCGTTAATGATATATTTCCATATATGGACAAGTTCAGACTCATACATGGGAATATAGCGTGCGCCAAGTCCATAGCCGGCAAAGGCGGCTACAGCCCATTCGACCCTGTTATTGGCGATGAGACCTACAGCATCGTCTTTACCTATGCCGATACTCGCCAGTCCGCCCCGGAGGTTATCTACTCTCTCACCGACCTCCCTGTATGTTATCCAATCGTAAGTTCCACTCGGACTCTTGGTTCCAAATAAAAAATTATCCGGGTACTTCGCCACGCTACCTTCCAGGAATGCTACCAGATTATCGGGTTCTTCAGGCTGATACATGATTTCCTCCGTTTTTTTATTTTAAAATAATCTTGACAGGTTTGTGAAAAGCTTCACTATGCCGACGCGTCGGCATTATAATGGAAAGTAACTTTTACAAAGCATGTTTAAAGCCGATGGGGGCATCGGCATTGTTTTGGGATTTTACACGGATATTACAGTTTTATCCATATATTTATTATCCTGGAAAAGATTCTTCATTGTCAATATCGATTCCACCCGGGTAAAAGCACGAGCTTCTTCATTAAGTTCGCGAGCAGGATGCATGGCGCGTTCTTTTACCTCATCCGGCCATTCGCCGGGTGTAAGCTCCTCGCGTAGGTGAAGAAGTAAAACTCGACCATTATGAAGACCTATCCAGAACAGTCTTGACTATTTTGAACAATACTCCCAAAAGGTCTTGACTATTTTGAATATATGTGCAAAATGGTCCCCATGGAAAGATTGGTCGGCAAATACATATTTGATCCTGAAATGACCGCAGATAAGATGATCTTTCTTACCGGTCCCCGCCAGGTTGGGAAAACCACGTTCGCAAGGATGTGGCTTGAATCTGCCGGATCGAAGGAGACGTACTTCAACTGGGACGATCCTTCGGTCGTGATAGAATACAAAAGGAACCCTCTCTATTTTCGTAATGTTATAAACGAAAAAGTCAAGAATAAGCCCGTTCCTCTCGTATTCGATGAGATACATAAACATACGGCATGGAGAGATATCCTGAAAGGCCTCTATGATACAAACCGGGAAAGAATGAGGCTTCTTGTCACTGGGTCTTCCCGTCTCGGATTCGTGCGAAAGTCAGGTGATTCACTGGTGGGGCGTTACTTTTCCTACCAGATGTTTCCCCTTGGGCTTCCAGAAGTCGTGGGAAATTTTTCTCATGTCCTTCAGGATGATCGCCCATTTGCCGACGGCGAGTTACTTGCCCGGCTTGCAAGAGAAGCGGATACAAAAACAGCGGTTGAGGGGCTTGAACAACTCCTGAAGTTCGGCGGTTTCCCGGAGCCGTTTTTAAAAGGTTCGGATAGATTTCACCGAAGGTGGCAAAATGATTACAAAGCGCTCCTTACGAAGGAAGAAGTGCGGGATTTTTCACGGATCCAGGATATAAAAGGTCTTGAGACGATGGTAGAAATCCTGCCGACGAAAGTGGGATCCAACCTGAGCATACCTTCGCTGGTTGATGTCCTGAATGTATCTCATAAGACGATCACAAACTGGATTGAGGTATTGAAGGGTGTGTATCTGGTGTTTACAATCGCGCCCTGGCATAGAAACATTAAGCGTTCAATCGTAAAGGAAAAAAAGCTGTATTTCTTCGAATGGTCACTGCTTTCCGATAGCGGATCACGATTTGAGAACCTTCTTGCCGTTAGCCTTCTCAGGATGGCAGCAAGGTTCACAGAGATCGGAATAGGGAACTTTGAAGTTTGTTACATCAGGGATAAAGAAAAACGCGAGGTTGATTTTGTCCTTGTAAAAGACAATGAGCCGGTTGCTCTTTTCGAGGCGAAAGAAAGTGGCACAAATATAAGTAAGCCGGGGAGCTTTTACCGCAAAAAGTTGAATATTCCCATGTTCCAGATAGTTCACAAGGCCCGGAAAGTCGAAGCCTTTCCGGAAAATTGTTTTGTTATCCCCGCCTCGAACTTCCTGATGCTGACAGGGTAATATTCTAAAGAAAGACGAGGGGTCTTCACTTTTGACAGTTTTACTTTCTTTTCAAATTTGACGGTATCGTAAAAAGTCAAAAATACGCGAACTGGTCATTCCCGCGAAAGCGGGAATCCAGTGATTACACGTAGTTATGGATTCCCGATCAGGTCGGGAATGACAAAGAAGAAGGGGAATAATGTAATGGGGTCGGACCAAGATAATCGCCTGTAATCCATAAAA
Source organism: uncultured Syntrophaceae bacterium (assembly GCA_964523565.1). Taxonomy (GTDB): domain Bacteria; phylum Desulfobacterota; class Syntrophia; order Syntrophales; family UBA6807; genus CAZGAK01. The sequence continues at coordinate 53,048 of CAZGAK010000001.1, forward strand.
TTGTCCCTGAAAACAGGGCCAATTTTACCCTTAGAGGCACCATTTCAGCATCAAAAAGGGCGTCCTAAGAAATTCTATGCGGAAAAAAGATCGCGCCTGAAAGATGCTCTCACACCTTGAACCTTATACCTCATACCTGTTTTTTTACAGTGCCCAGCGCCTATTGTTGTTCACCATATAAACTGCGGATTACGTAAAAGACCTGTAAGATAGTTTTGGATTTACTGAAAAGGCAAAATCAATAGCACTATCCATTTACACTCATCAGTGAAATGAGTTATAAACACTACAGTTTGATGTCTTCTACCATAGGGAATTTATGAAAATATTACACACCTCCGACTGGCATATCGGCCGCACTTTATACGGCCGCAAGCGATACGCGGAATTCGAGGCATTCCTGAACTGGCTGGCCGGTCTTATTGATGATGAAGACATAGATGTCCTGCTTGTGGCAGGGGACGTGTTTGACAACAGCACCCCAAGCAATCGTGCACAGGAACTCTATTACCGGTTCCTCTGCCGTGTAGCGGCCTCTCCAAAACGCCATGTGGTGGTGACGGCAGGGAATCATGATTCGCCGTCTTTCTTGAATGCGCCAAAGGAACTCCTGAAATTTCTGAATGTCCATGTCGTAGGGAGCGCATCCGACTCTCCGGATGACGAACTGATCGTGCTTACCGGGCCCGATCAGGAGCCCCTGCTCATTGTCTGTGCCGTCCCGTATCTCAGAGACCGTGATATACGCACGGCTGAAGCCGGAGAGAGCGTCGAGGACAAGGAGAGGAAGATCGTTGAGGGAATCAGGACTCATTACCGGATGGTCTGTGAATTGGCCGAACAAAAACGCGCCATGCTGGATAATTCTGTTCCGATTGTCGCAATGGGACATTTGTTTGCCGCGGGCGGCGAGACCGTTGACGGTGACGGGGTGCGTGAACTGTATATCGGCTCTCTTGCGCAAGTAAGAAGGGATGTGTTCCCCGAATGTATTGACTACGTTGCACTCGGGCATCTTCATATTCCTCAAAGGGTTGGCGGTTCGGACTTCATACGCTACTGCGGTTCTCCCCTGCCCATTGGCTTCGGGGAGGCGCAGCAGGAAAAGGGCATGGTTCTTGTGGAGTTTTCGAGTAATGCACCCAATGTTACCAATATTCCCGTACCCATATTCCAGGAATTGAAGATTCTGCACGGGGATTGGCAAACCATTGCCCGGAAGATCGACATACTGAAGTCCGAAGGAAGCAATGCCTGGCTGGAGATAGTATATGATGGAGACGAGATAGCCGGTGATTTACGCGAGCGATTGGATGAGGCAATCGAAAAAACCGGCCTGGAGATCCTCCGCGTTAAGAACAATCGTGTGCTGGAACGGGCTATGAGTGGGATGGATGCGGAAGAAACACTCGATGATCTGGACGTAACCGACGTGTTCACGCGCTGCCTGGAATCGCATGAAATACCAGAGGATCAGCGCCCGGCGCTTTTGAATGCATATCAGGAAATCATTGTAGCTCTGAACGAAGCGGACCCGATGGCTGAATAGGAGAACATGGCATGAGGATACTTGGTGTTCGATTTAAGAATCTTAATTCTCTCATCGGGGAATGGAATATCGATTTCACCCACCCGGAGTATTTGTCCGACGGCATATTCGCCATCACCGGCCCTACCGGCGCAGGAAAGACGACCATTATGGACGCTATATGCCTCGGGCTTTACGGAAGGACGCCCCGCCTTGACAAGGTTACGAAAAGCAGCAACGAGATCATGTCGCGCCAGACAGGCGAATGCTTTGCGGAAGTTGCATTTGAGACACAGAAGGGCCGTTACCGTTGCCACTGGAGCCAGCACCGTGCCCGGAGAAGGTCTGATGGCGAGTTACAACAGGCAAAGCATGAAATAGCCGATGCAGAAAACGAGACAGTCCTGGAATCAAGAATAACCCAGGTTAATGAATTTATCGAGAAGGCCACGGGTATGGACTTTGAGCGTTTTACCCGTTCGATGCTGCTCGCCCAGGGCGGATTTGCAGCCTTTCTTCAGGCGTCCCCCGATAAGCGAGCCCCCATCCTTGAGCAAATTACCGGCACCGAAATCTACAGTCGTATATCCGTAAAAGTGCATGAACGCAGTAGAGAAGAACGTGAAAAGCTGGAATTGCTGCAATCTGAACTGAAAGGAATCCAAGTATTAAGCGCAGATGAGGAAAGGGACCTGCAAACGGGCCTGAAGGAAGCGCAGTTACATGAAGCGGAGCGGAGCACTCAGTTCGACAGCCTTCGAAAGGCTGCTGCCTGGCTTGAAACCGTGACTGCGCTGGGAAAGGGGATTGGCGATCTGGATAAACTCACGGAGGATCTTGAGAAACGTTCTCAGGTGTTCGCGCCGGAAAGAATACGGCTGGAAAAATCACGGAGGGCTCTCGGTCTGGAGGGAGATTACCGGGGAGTGGTCGCCTTACGGGATCTGCAGAAAAATGAGACAAAGGAACTCAATGACGCTCTCGCGGCCCTGCCGCTTAAGAATAAGGCCTGTGAAGATGCGGTGACTATCAAAAAGACCGCTGAAACCGGTCTTGATGAAACACGAAAACGGCAGCAGTCCGAAGCGGATGTCATCAAAAAGGTTCGCGAACTCGATGCCAGACTGAGCGAGCAGAAAAAGCAGATAGAGGAGAAGGATAAGTCGATATCATTGGCGGAGAAGCAGGGCAAAGCGTATACCGTGAATATCGATAAGGCTTCGCAGGCCCTGCAAAAATCACAGGATGGCCTGAAAGCCGTCCAGGATTACCAGACAAAGCAAGCCGTCGATGCCGCGCTTTTGACCGACCTGGCTGCAATCTCCAGGGTATTCATCTCACTTCGCGATCGTGAAGAAAGGAATATCAAGGTTCAAGAAACGCGTGCCGCAGCTGCCAGGGAAAAAGAGGCTGCCATTGCCGCGCACAAAAAGATAGAGGCCGATCACGGGAAATCCCACAAGGAATTCGAGAAGCATCAAGGCGACCTGAAGGTTCTGACTGACAAGGCTGCATCCATCCTCAAGGGACGTGAAATAGGCCGGTGGCACCAGGATCATAGTGTCCTGAAAGAACGCGAGGGTCTCCTGAGGCAGGCGGGTGACACCATTGAGCGGAGGAACACGACATCCGCAGCATTGGACAAACTGAACACGAATCTTGAAGTATTGAAGGCCGGTCATGAGAAGCTCTCCGGGGAGATCACAACCTGTACCGAGAAAAAAGCGCTCCTGGAGGGAACTGTTGCAACTATGGAAACACAGGTGACCCTCCTGAGCCGCATTCGGGACCTTGAGGAGGAAAGGATGCGGCTTGAAGACGGCATGCCATGCCCCCTGTGTGGTGCCCTCGAGCATCCCTATGCAAAAGGCAATGTACCTGAATTAAACAAGGTGGAAAAAGAATTGAAGGATGCCAGGGTCACGTTCAAAAAGGTATCTGATGAGTTGAGCAAGCTGGAAACGGAGCACGCCAGGATGCTGGTGGAAATCGGGCATGTTGAAAAAGACAAGGATGAAAAGAAGGCTGCGTTGGAAGTCGATGATAAGCAATGCACCGACAATCTGTTAAAACTGAATATCGCGGCAGGTACTGAAGAACGGGCCGGGAAAGTACGCGAAGCGATTGCAGACGCTCAATCGAAGATCGCTGAAATATCCGGCATTATCGTTGCCGCCGAAGAATTAAACCGAAAGGAGAAGGCGTCGCACAAAAACCTGGAGAAGTTAAGGATGCTTCTGGAAAGCTCGGGCAAGGCCTTGCATGATGCCAGGCATAACGTTGATAAGGCCGGCCGTGAGCATGAGCGGCTGATTAAGGAGGACGAAGCGCTTGGCAAGGAGCTTGAGAAGGCCCGTGCAGATGCGCTGAAGGATGTTGAGCCCTTTGGTATTAGACAGATACCATCAACCGATCTCGACACCATATTGAAAGACCTTACGGAACGCAGAGATATCTGGCAGGCAAAGCTCGACGAAAAAAACGAATTTGAGAAAAAGATCCATAGCCTGGAAGCCGGTATCGATAAGGACAAAGCCCTGTTGGCAAAGCTCGAACATGATCTAAAAACGAGCCGCAAGGATCGCGAGGGTCTGCTGCGGCAACATGCGTCCCTGGGTACTTCACGCCGCGAATTGTACGGTGAAAAGAATACCGACCAGGAGGAGAAACGCCTGGCTGACGCAGTGGATCAGGCAGGTAAGGTTTTAGAAAAAGCACGGGAAGAACACGCCAAGGTGGAAAAAGCACTCAACTCACTGAAAGAGAAAAGAGACGATCTGGAAAAAAAGACAGGCAAACGGGCGATTGACCTGCTACAGGCGGAACAAAACCTGACTGAGCGAATAAAGAAAACCGGGTTTGGTGACGAAACCGACTATTTGTCTGCGTGCCTGAGCGAAGAAGAACGGGAAGGGCTCGCACAACAGGAAAAGGTTCTGATCAGGGAGAAAACGGAGCTGGACGCCCGCAAGAAGGATAAGTCGGCAGCCCTCGCGGCTGAGCGTGAGAAAAACCTGACGGATCAACCGCTGGAAACGGTCGAGAAAGATATCGACACCTGTGATTCGGACTTGAAACGGATAAGGATCGACATCGGAGGCATGATAAAGATGCTGAGCGAAAACGAAAAACAAAGGGAAAAGCAGCAGGTTCGCATAAAGAACATTGAAGCCCGGAAAAAGGAATGCGTGCGGTGGGATGACCTGCATCAACTCATCGGTTCAGCCGATGGAAAAAAATTCAGGAACTTTGCACAGGGCCTGACGTTTGAGATGATGACAACACATGCCAACCGCCAACTCAGGAAAATGACGGACCGCTATCTGCTCATACGCGACGTATCACAACCGCTGGAACTGAATGTCATCGATAATTATCAGGCAGGCGAAATCCGATCTACGAAAAACCTCTCCGGCGGCGAAAGCTTTATCGTGAGCCTTGCTCTGGCGCTTGGTCTTTCTCAGATGGCCAGCCGAAATGTACGGGTGGATTCGCTCTTTCTCGATGAAGGATTCGGAACGCTCGACGACGACGCCCTCGAAACGGCCTTGGAGACTCTTGCGGGACTGCAGCAGGACGGCAAGCTCATCGGTGTTATATCCCATGTCACTGCACTCAAGGAACGCATCGGCACACAGATACAGGTGATCCCAGAAACAGGGGGGCGAAGCAGCTTGAGCGGCCCCGGATGCCGGAGGATTTAAGAGGAATCCAAGAGCCGGATAAAAGGCGCGGATTTCGCTTTCTTCTGATGCCGGACCCGGCAAAATTGACTGGATTTTTGACCGGTAACCCGTTAAACAGGATTTATGAAGATCATCTTTGCACTGCTCATCATTGTTTTCCTTGCTTTCAGTGGCTACCATCTGACCTTTCGAGGCTTCAAATTGCCACTTTTTGCGCGTGAATTTTATCTCACGGGGACGGAATTTCTTTTTCTCGGGCTTCTGCTGGGGCCACAATTCTTGAATCTTCTGGATACGGAAACACTTAAGGGTCTGGAACCTGTGGGAGCCCTCTTGTTAGGCTGGATAGGCCTGCTTTTCGGCTTTCAGTTCGAAATCGCCAAGATCAGGCGATTTCCTCTCGATTTTTTTAAAGCAGCTATCCTGGAAAGTTTTCTGACATTTGTATTGGTCTTTTTCGGTGTTTATTATACGTTACCACTGTTTTTCGAGATACCGGAAGCCAGGCATATTGTGTTATCACTTACCCTTTCAGCGGCTGCTGCCTGCACGGCCCAGACGGGGCTGGCCCTTCTGGCACCGGATTTTACTGCACAGCATCAAAAAACCTTAGGCCTTTTAAGGTATATTTCCAGCATCGACGGTTTGAGCGCCCTGTTGATTTTTGGCATGGTATTTTTTTTCCGTAGATCGTCAATTAAGGGGTTTTCATGGGTCGGGGATCTGGCTCTGGGAACGGTGTTCATTCTCGTCATAAGCATCGGGCTTGTTTTTCTGTATATTGTTTTTATCTCCAGCCATCGTGAGGAAAGCGAACTGGCCCTGGTGGTTATCGCTATGGCCGTGCTTACAAGTGGTGTTGCTTCGATACTGCACTTTTCACCACTTGTGACCAATTTTTTCGTCGGTTTTTGCCTTGTGAATCTTTGTCGTCAAAAAGAGCGACTTTTCAAAATCTTGGGCGGTGTTGAAAAACCCGTTTATCTGCTTCTACTGGTCTTTTTAGGTGCCTACTGGAAGTTAGATTCCATCTGGATAATTGTTCTGGCAGCACTGTACTGTTTGTATCGATTTACAGGGAAGTTATTCGGAGGTTTTATGGTTACTCGCTTAAGCCGGGAACTAAGTAGTTATCCATCCCATCTGGGGTTTGGTCTTCTCGCCCAGGGGGGGCTTCCCCTGGCCATCCTGTTTGATTTCCAGCAGGGCATTTCCTGCGATATTGCTACGAGTGTAGTCAGCCTGGCACTGCTGGCGGTCATTTACAACGAGTTTCTGAGTCCGTACATGCTTGTGCGGTTGTTGAAAGAGGTTAAATAATGGTTGACCTTTATCAGAACAGACGAAACTTGATAACGTATATCCTGACACTTCTTGTCGTTACCCTTTTTGCATTATGGCTCAGACACCTGGATATAGAATCGAGCTGGCAGCGAGCAGGCATGATAAATTTTTCACTCGGTTTTGTACTGCTGGCGGCCTATATGAGCGCGCAGATTCTGAAAATGGTCCGACTTCCCCTTATCAGCGGTTATATCATTGTCGGAATTATTGCGGGTCCTTATGTGAGCGATTTTCTTACGGAGGATATGATTACCAGATTCGGGTTTATCAATGACGTTGCCCTGAGTTTTATCGCGCTGACTGCCGGTGGCGCCTTGCATCTGCAATCTCTCAAGAAACGCCGCAAAATCATTGTCCTCAACATTTTGTTTCTTACCCTGATGGTTTTCGGATTTGTGTTTATGTTTTTTGTATTTATGGGAAACCATTTCAGTCTTACACGGAACCTCTCATCAATTCAGATCATGGCATTTGCCGTTCTGGTTGGTGTTGTTGCCGTGGCACGGTCCCCCTCATCCGCTATTGCGATTATCAGTGAATCTCGCGCTTCCGGTCCATTTACGGAAACCGTACTCGGGGTTACAGTTGCCATGGATGTGCTTATAATCGTCCTCTTCACGGTTGCGCTGACAGTGGCCAGGATTATTCTGGGCGGCAGTGGAATGGTGGATACACAGGTCTTTATGGCCGTATCCATGGAAATAGCGGTTTCATTCTTTCTTGGCGCGTTGCTGGGTAAAGGAATTTCGCTTTATATTGATCGAATTCGACATGACCTTCCTCTGTTCCTCCTTTTCCTGGCTTTCGGAGTGAGCAAGATTTCCATGTGGGCAAGCAGTTCCATGGAGAGCTATTTTGATATACATCTGCATTTAGAACCATTGCTGATTTGTATGAGTGCCGGGTTTGTCGTTCAGAATTTCAGTAAAACGGGATCTTATTTTATGGAGAGCCTGGACCGTATTAGTCTGCCCGTCTATGTCCTCTTTTTTTCTCTTGCGGGTGCTTCCCTGAACTTTGATGCACTTAAAGTGTGCTGGTTGTTGACTTTATGCCTTGCAGTTGTACGTGTGGCGGGGATTTTTTGTGCCACATGGCTTGCCGGTACCGTTGCCGGGGACCCGCCACTTCACAACCGCAGTGCGTGGATGGCTTACCTTACACAGGCCGGGGTTGCCATAGGCCTGGCCCAAATGGCCGAGCGCGAGTTTCCTGGAATTGGTGTGTATTTGACCACTGTTATCCTGGCTTTGATTTTTGTCAATCAGGTGGTAGGGCCTGTTACATTCAAGACAGTTCTGAATCTCGTAGGAGAGGCAAAGATCCGCTGAAATCCTAATCCCGGGCAGGTTTTTCTTTCAGAGCCCTTCCTATCTTTTTTTCTATGTGGCGATGACGTTCTACCGGATCTTCCCGGCGGCCCAGACGCCCGAAACGTGTAGCGGGCGCAACAATATAAATACCCTGGGAAGGTTTTCCCGTGTCGGCACATAGCGCTTCAAGATAAGCAATCGCCTGATCGAGGACCTCCTGATCCTTGATGATGGTAAACAGGGTTTTGTTGTGGGGCATTCCGCCGCTGGTAAGAGCCCGGAAACCTGCGAAGATAGGAATATGGTGGCTGATCAACTGAAGGGAGTCGGTGCTCTCTATTACCGTGGCACCGGTGATTCCGATATCCAGCCAGCCCGTGATGAGTTCATCCAGGAGTTCTTCATTATTAATCACGGTAATTAGAATATACACGTATTGCTCTCTTCTTGAGACCTTTGCATAACGTCCCCTTTTGCCCAATTTCTGCGTCATGCTCAAATTTTAATCCTCGAAATACTCAATGTATTCCTGTGGTTAAAATTTTCACCTTCCTTGAACTTGAACAAAATTGAACATTCTGCAAAGGTCTCTTCTTAAAGTAAGTTGCTTATTAACGATCAGTGGAAAGGCATTTTTTCTTCGAGATCGGTGATTTCCTCGCAGAGCTTCTTCGGGATCCTTGCTTTTCTCACTGTTTCTAAAAATTCAGGCTTCTTGCAGAGCCTTGAGACGCCTGCGAGTATTCGAAGGTGCAGAGTCGTTTGATTTTCAGGAACAATCAGCGCCAGAATAATGTCTACAGGTAAAGCGTCCAGGGCTTCAAAATCGATGGGTTCTGCCAGGTGGATCATAATAATGAATGCATCCTGTGCTTCCCGGCTGGTTGTGTGAGGTAAACCAATACCGCCGCCTACACCTGTACTCATGGTTTGTTCCCGTTTTTTCATGCCTTCATAGAGAGCGTCAGCGTCTTCCACAATGCCGTCCTTCGTGCAGGTATCGGCCACAAAACGAAGCACAGCCTCCTTGTCTGGAAATAGAGTGTTCAAAAAAATATGTTCGGTCCGAAGGTATCTGCAGATTTTCATAATACGTCAACTCTCTTATAGTAAACAGGAAATTACTTCTCTATTAATTTTATTATAAAAAAATGTCAAGTACGAACAAAGGGAAGCAAACAGCAAAATGGGAGTCAACTATCTTCCGGGACTACACGGTTATCTGTAAAAAGGCCTTCAAATAAGGATGCAAGATTCGTCAACCTTTACACGCTTTACATTGACAGGTAATTATACTATATTAACTTTTTTAAAATTAATGATAAGTTTTTCCAAAAGGCCTTGTAATATATTCAACAATAACTAGTGTCATGGCAAGCTTGCAATGACGCACAAGCCTTCGTCATTGCGAGGCCGAAGGCCGTGGCAATCTCTTGGATTATGCCAAGTTAGCTCCCAGTAGCAGGAGATTGCTTCGCTTCGCTCGCAATGAAACTCGAGACTTGACACGACACTAGTGTTATCTTGATTGAGGTGTCTTTCTGGTAGAAAAATTTATAAAAGTTACGGCAACCGGTTTCGGTGTCGGCCTTTCACCGTATGCTCCAGGTACCCTGGGAACATTAATTGGAATACCTGTATACCTTGTCTTTTCACGCTTCCCCTGGTTTTTACATCTTCTGTCGGTGGTTGCTTTGTCCTTCCTTGCGGTGTACATATCCCAGGAAGCGGAGAAAATATTCAATAAAAAGGATGCGTCACAGATTGTCATTGATGAGATTGTGGGGTTTCAATTTACCATGTTTCTTGTTACGCCGACGATTTCGCATGTATTGACGGGATTTATTCTTTTCAGGTTTTTTGATATATTAAAACCCTTCCCTGTTCGTTTATGTGAAAGGCGTTTACCTGGTGGATACGGAGTAGTAGTGGACGATATCGCTGCGGGTATTTACGGGAATGTCATTTTACTGTTATTGATTAAATTCGCTGGAATTTAGAGAGTTGTTCAAATTGGATGTCGGCATATTAACAATCGGAGATGAATTAACAAGCGGTATGATACAGGATACCAATTCCTCATTCATGTCGCGCCAGTTGAATTCCGAGGGATGGCACGTATCAGCCACTATGTCCGTTGGTGACGATGAAGCTGCCATTAAAAAGGGATTGGAATATCTTCTTGAGATCTCAGATGCAGTTATCGTTACAGGCGGTCTTGGTCCAACTTCCGACGATATAACAACTGCCTCTATAGCAAAAGCATTTGGGCTCAAATTGTATACGGATGACTCTGTTCTCAGCGAAATTAAGAAAAGATTTGAGAAATTCCGCATTCAATGGACGGATAACAATGCCAAACAGGCCATGTTTCCTGAAGGCGCTGCCACGATATTGAATCCCGTCGGAACTGCCTGGGGTTTTTCTCTGAAAAAGGATGGTAAAATTGTTGCTGTCATACCCGGTGTTCCTTTTGAGGTAAAAAGGATGTTTCCCGAAGGTGTAATTCCTCTATTCAGAAAAGAATTTAAGGAGCCCGTTCAATACAGTTCAAAAAGGACAATAAAGCTTTTCGGGATTTCTGAATCCAGGGTCGATGAGGCTCTGTCCGGTGAGGAGTTTAAGATTCCCGGTGTGGCTATTGGATTTTACCCCAGATTTCCGGAAAATCATCTGGTTATCACGTCAAAGGGCGACGACAAGGAAACGTCAATAGAGAATCTGAAAGTAATAGAAGAAAAAATTATAGAAAGACTTGAAAAATATATATTTGGCTATGATAATGAAACCCTCGAAGGAATAGTTGCATCTCTTCTTACGAAGAAAAATTTGACACTGTCAGTAGCAGAATCGTGCACCGGCGGCCTCATAACCGATCGTCTCACAAATATACCGGGGAGCTCGAAATTTCTTGACAGGGGAGTGGTTGTCTACAGTAATATCTCAAAGATGGAAATTCTCGATGTTCCCTCTTCAGTCCTGGATGAGCATGGTGCCGTAAGTGAGCAAACGGCTGTTTCGATGGCGGAAGGCGTACGAAAGCTGGGGAAAACAGATATCGGTCTCTCCGTGACAGGTATTGCGGGACCAACGGGTGGAACGGTAGAAAAACCGGTCGGCACCGTCTTTATTGCGGTGACTGATGGAAGTGATACGGTTTGCCGCAAGTTTCTCTTTCGCTGGGAGAGAAGGAGAGTAAAGGAAATTTCATCTCAATGGTCTCTTGAAATTCTCAGGAGGTTCCTAGTGAGGTATGGTGACAGTGACAGATGAAAAACCGAAAAGAGTTTTTCTGGCTATAGAGCTTCCGGAGGATGTGAAAAATCGGATCATTACAATCCAGAACAGGTTAAAATATCTCATTGAAGGCGTCAGGTGGACGAGGCCGGAGGGAATCCATTTGACACTGAAGTTTTTTGGCAATATTTATGAAAAAGATGTTGCTCAAATCTCGGAAGTCGTTTCAAGGAACACAAAAAATGCCGAGACTATTTCATTGAGAGGGGGAAAAGTTGGAGCATTCCCAAAGCTGGAAAGACCTCGAGTCCTGTGGTTTGGACTTGATGGAGACATAGAAAGGTTGTCGGTTCTTCAAAGGGCAATTGAGACAGATCTTGAGGCATACGGTTATAAAAAAGAAGAACGTAAGTTCAGACCTCATCTGACACTGGGAAGGGCCAGGTCATTCAGGGGGATGATAACGGGTCTTTCGGAAGCGATCAAAAGGGAAGATGATTATCAGGCAGGACAATTTGATTCAAAAGGTCTAACCCTTTTTCAGAGTGAACTGAAGCCGGGTGGGGCCGTTTACACAGAGCTTGCATATTTTCCTTTTAGGGAGTAGTAAAAATAAGTTTCGAGTTGAAGAATGAAACCCAGCAAAATGAAAAATGACGAAAAACGAAAAGGAGGGTCATTATGGCATCCGATGTAGATAAAGAAAAAGCGGTAGATCTGGCGATAACCCAGATCGAACGGCAGTTTGGAAAAGGTTCAATAATGAGATTGGGGGGGGAGGTCGCTGTCCCGGGTGTTCCGGCCATATCGACAGGTGCGCTCAGTCTCGATATAGCCCTCGGTGTCGGTGGAGTGCCTCGGGGACGGGTTGTTGAAATATTCGGTCCCGAGTCGGGTGGTAAAACGACATTAGCCCTCCATATCGTTGCAGAAGCACAGAAGAAGAGTGGGCTTGCCGCCTTTATTGATGCGGAACATGCTCTTGACATCAACTATGCGGCGAAGATCGGGGTAGATACTGATTCCCTGCTCATATCTCAACCCGATACGGGGGAACAGGCTCTTGAGATTGCTGAAGTCCTGGTGAGAAGCGGGGCACTGGACGTCCTTGTTATAGATTCCGTTGCCGCCCTCGTTCCCAAATCGGAACTTGAGGGTGATATGGGTGATGCCCAGATGGGTCTTCAGGCACGGCTAATGTCTCAGGCACTTCGAAAGCTTACGGGGAGCATCAGCAAGTCGAAGACAACGGTTATTTTTATCAACCAGATCAGGATGAAGATAGGTGTATTTTTCGGTAATCCCGAAACAACAAGCGGTGGTAATGCCCTCAAATTTTACTCCTCCATGCGGATGGATATAAGAAGGATAGGTGCAATCAAACATGGACAGGATGTTATAGGAAACAGAACCAGGGTTAAAGTTGTAAAGAACAAGGTCGCCCCTCCCTTCAGGGAAGCGGAGTTTGATATCATTTTCGGAGAAGGGATTTCAAAGGAAAATGATCTCATAGATCTTGCTTCCAATGGTGGAATTATCGAGAAAAGCGGTGCATGGTATTCATATGGAGGAGAAAGACTGGGACAGGGAAGAGAAAATGCGGGGCTCTTTCTGAAGGAAAATCCTGACCTTTTGACCAAAATAGAAGATGAAATTCGAGAAAGATTCAACCTGAAAAAGGAGATTACAGAAGAGGAAGAATAATGGGAGGCGATCTTTTATTTGAAAAGGCAAAGCAAAAGGCCTTTCGTCTCCTCCTGGTGAGATCGAGAAGTACAAAAGAGTTGCGATTGAAACTGAAGGAAAGGGGTTTTGAGGAAACGGTAATAAATAACGTTATTGACAGGCTTTTAGAACTCAAGTACCTGGATGACGAAGCTTTTGCAAAAGGTTGGGCAAGAAATCTCGCAGTGAACAGACTGTGGGGAAATAGAAAAATTGAAATAAGCCTGCTGGAAAAAGGAATTTCCGGGGAGCTCGCTGAACAGTCTATTGTCCATGCAAGGGAAGAAATCGGGGAAAGAGGGGCTATCGAAAAACTTGTAGAAAAAAAATGTGGGAAAGCAGTTGCGTCTGAAGAGAACGCCAGGTTTATTTCTGCTAAAGAGAAAGGACGATTAATACGAAACCTTATGAGCAGGAGTTTTCCACTGGAATTGATATTTGATGTGTTAGGAAAACCAAGGGAGGAATGTACTGATGACAGGGAGTGAAATCAGAGGGAAATTTTTAAAATACTTTGAGGAGAGAGGGCATGCCGTCATAGCGAGTTCGGGGCTTGTGCCAAAGGAAGATCCGACACTTCTCTTTACGAATTCCGGTATGGTTCAATTCAAAAACCTGTTCCTGGGAACAGAGGAGCGAGGATACACCCGGGCTGCTTCCTCACAAAAATGTGTTCGGGCGGGTGGAAAGCATAACGACCTGGAAAATGTGGGGTTTACCGCACGTCATCATACCTTTTTTGAAATGTTGGGCAATTTTTCCTTCGGCGACTATTTCAAGGATGAGGCCATAGCCTGGGGGTGGGAATTTCTTACGGAGGTAATGGGTCTTCCTGAAGAAAAGCTGATAATTACCATTTATAAGGATGACGATGAGGCCTTTGAGATATGGAATAAAAAGATGGGCATACCGGCGGAGCGAATTGTTCGTCTGGGTGAAAAAGACAATTTCTGGATGATGGGTGAGACAGGCCCCTGTGGACCCTGTTCGGAGATCCTCTATGATCAGGGTGAGGGAGTTGGCTGCGGCAGGCCGGAGTGTAATGTGGAATGTGAATGCGACCGTCATCTGGAACTCTGGAACCTCGTCTTTACCCAGTTTGATCGTGACGCATCAGGAACATTGACACCCCTTCCCAAGCCGAATATCGATACGGGGATGGGCCTGGAACGACTTGCGGCGGTAATGCAGGGGGTACAGAGTAACTATGACTGTGATTTATTCCAGGAAATCATCGAGCATATTGAGAAGGCTACGGGCAAAAAATACAAGGATAATGAAAATGACGATATTTCCATAAGGGCCATTGCAGACCACAGCAGGGCGGTTACTTTTCTGATCAGTGATGGCGTTCTTCCGAGCAATGAGGGGAGAGGTTATGTGCTCAGGAGGATACTGAGAAGGGCTGCGCGCCATGGTAAACTTCTCGGTATGGATAAACCGTTTTTACACGACATCGTTCCTGTTGTTATAGAAAAGATGAAGGATGCTTATTTCGAACTTTTAGATAAGGAATCTTATGTTAGAAAAGTGGTCGTCAATGAAGAACAACGCTTCATGGAAACACTCGATGCCGGCTTGAAGATATTGAATGATGAGGTAGAGACTCTCAAAGAGAAAGGGAAAAAAGTGGTTCCCGGTGACGTTGTTTTCAAACTTTATGATACGTTCGGGTTCCCAACGGATCTGACGGCAGATGCTGTTCGAATCCAGGATATGACTGTTGACATGGAAGGGTTTGAAAAGGCCATGGAGGCTCAGCGTGAAAAGGCAAGAGAGTCATGGAAGGGAAGCGGCGAAGAAGAGGTTTCGGACGTTTATAGAAAACTTTCATCGAAAGGAATCTCCAATGATTTTGTCGGCTATGAAGGGGTTACAGAGGCTATATCACGGATTACAGCGATTCTGAAAAATGATGAAAAGGTAGATACGCTTTCGGAAGGTGAAAACGGTGAGATATTTGTTGAAAAGACACCTTTCTATGGTGAGGTAGGGGGACAGGTCGGAGATGCGGGAGTTATTGAAAGTGAATCCTCAGTCTTCGATGTATGGGATACTCAGAAGCCCCTTGATGATTTATTTACACATATTGGAAAACTTAAAAAAGGTCAACTCAAGGTTGGTGATACGGTAGCGCTTAAAGTGGATAAAACGGCAAGAAGCGCCACAGAGGCCCATCATTCCGGTACCCATGTCCTGCAGGCGGCGTTGAAAGAGGTTCTGGGTGATCATATTAAACAATCAGGTTCCCTTGTCAATCCGGAGAGGCTTCGGTTCGATTTTACTCATTTTTCCAAAATTGAAGATGACGAGATGGATAAAGTAGAAAAGATTGCCAATGAATACATCAGGCAAAATTTTCCTGTTACTACAACTGTCCTTCCCAAGGAGGAGGCAATGAAAACGGGTGCAACGGCCGTTTTCGATGAAAAATATGGTGACGATGTCAGGCTTGTCAAGATGGGTGATTTCAGTATGGAACTGTGCGGCGGTACCCATGTGACGAGAACCGGAGATATCGGCTTGTTGAAGGTTATCGGTGAATCGGCAATCGCCTCCGGTGTTAGAAGAATTGAAGCCGTAACAGGAATGTCAGCGGTCAAATATTTAAGTAGTGTGGAAAAAGAGTTGAGGAAGACGGCATCCCTTTTAAGGGCCAACCCGATGGAACTGTCGGAAAGAGTGGATAAACTCCTCACCCACCAGAAAGATATGGAAAAAGAGATAGAGGCTCTCAAGGGGAAGCTGGCATCCAGAGATTCATCTGATCTGGTCAGTAAGGCAAAGGAGGTAAATGGAGTTCGAATGCTTGCTACCATGGTCGATGCCCCGGATGTCAAAACTCTGAGGGATTTTGGTGACAAACTCAGAGATAAGATAAAGTCGGGTGTCATTCTCCTGGGCAGCAAGGTTGGAAACAAGGCCATGCTTTTGTGTATGGTTACAAAAGATCTTACGGATAAATATGATGCCGGTAAAATAGTCAGGGAAATCGCACCGATTGTGGGCGGAACAGGTGGCGGTCGTGCCGAGATGGCCCAGGCCGGAGGACCAGATCCCGACAAATTAGAAGAAGCCTTGACAAAGCTGGAGGGGATTATTAGTTAGAAAGGGAGGGGGTCAGGTCTTGCTTCTTGCCATTAAGGAAATGTAGTGAATACGTGATCCGCGTAATGGCAAGAAGCAAGACCTGACCCCTGCTTTGTTTCCCCTTTAAAGATAATAATATTTTATGAGAAATGACAATAATAAATCAAGGGTTGTTGATGTCTTTATTGATGTTGATGCTCACAGATTTACCGCAGATATTATAAAGAGACATTCAACAAACCGAGACGATATAAGAAAAGTCGCACTGGACGGACTTAACGTCAAGTGGTGTAAGAACATTCTTGAACTTGGTTGTGGTTTTGGTTTTTTTACAGAGGCGTTGAAGGGAAAAGTCCATTCCGATGCGGTAGTAACAGGTGTGGACATTATCAGGGACTATGAACCCCTGTTTCTTGAAGCCTGTAAAAGAGCGGGTATCAAAGGTGACTTCACATCTTCAGGCGCATCTGTTGTAAAGGATTTCAAAGATAGATCGGTTGATCTTGTCATATGCAGTTATTCGCTGTATTTCTTTCCTGAAATTGTATCGGATATATCGAGGGTATTGAAGAGCGACGGCTTGCTCGTCGCGACAGTTCACAACAGGAAAAATATGAATGAGCTTGTCAGCTTTGCCAGAGATGTACTTGCAAGTAACGGAATGTTAAATCAGGATGAAAGACTTCCCATTGAAATTTTCATCAGCAGTTTTTCCTCTGAAAACGGTCATGAAATCCTGTCTCCCTGGTTTCAGGATATACAGGTAACAAACTATTCAAATACGCTTGTCTTTAAACCGGGGGATATATATTCTCTTATGGAATACTTCAGATTTAAATGTCCGTTTCTTCTTTCCCGTGTAAAAGATAAAGTGGAAACGGTATTTGATCTGCTTGAGGTTCACCTCCAGAAATCATTTACCGAAAGCAGGAGTAACTTTACAATTTCAAAGGACGATACGATTTTTGTTTGCTCGAACCCGTTATTGGGAAAAGGCGCGCAGTGAAACAGAGAAAGAGAATATTCTGCCCATGTTGCGGAAGCAGGATTTCACAAAAATATGAAGAGGACATTCTTCGAGACTATTGTGAAATCTGCGACTTATTTTTTTATGATAATCCCCTTCCAGTTGTTTCAACGATAGTCGTTGAAGAACGAAAGATTCTCCTCGTGAAAAGGAGGAACAAACCTTATAAAGGGAAATGGTGCCTTCCTTCGGGTTTTGCGGAAATAGATGAAAGTATTGAAGAGGCGGCCATAAGGGAACTTGAGGAAGAAACGGGCATAAAAGGGAGAATCACGAATCTTGTTGATGTGGGATCCGGTAATAATTATTTTTATGGAGATTTGATTTTTTTAACCTTTGAAGCGGTGCAAACCGGAGGTGATCTCGCGCCGGGCAGTGACACGGTTGCGGCAAAATATTATTCGATTGAAAAGATTCCCCGTCTCGCATTCAGTTCAAATACGAAGGCAGTTAATGCATATATTGAAAGCAAATCAGATTACTGGGCCATTGTCGATTCCTTTGCCGTTGCAGTGGATGGGGGCCGATCTCACAAGAAAAAGAAAAACCTTCTTTCTGACAGGCTTGTTGAAGTGATCCAGGACAATGCAGTAATAATTACGCAAAACTGGCTCAAGGATATTACAACAAACAGATCAACTCCCTCGTATCAATCTTTTGATAAAAAGAAACTCTTTGAAAGGGCCCATAGCGTTTTGTTACAGTTTAGTAAATGGGCCTCAGAATATTATCTGGATAAAAGTGTAAGGAGTATAGATATAAGGAGTTACTTCATAGAATTCGGGAAAGAAAAAAGGAACGAGGGTTTTAAACTGCATGAACTATTAAGCGCCATGAGCCTGAAACGGAAATACATCTGGGAATTTGCCCTATCACACGGCATATCGAAAAAAACACTCGATATTTATATGGCCTTTGAATTTGACAGGAGAATGATGATATTCTTTGACAGAGCGACATTTTACACCACCCTGGGTTATATGGATAAATAATGCGGCAAAGCCGCAAAGGGCTGAGCAATGAGCAATGAGCAATGAGGGCTGAGCAATGAGCAATGAGCAATGAGGGCTGAGCAATGAGCAATGAGCAAT
>CAZGAK010000001.1:71188-105246 GCA_964523565.1 uncultured Syntrophaceae bacterium
AGGGCTGAGCAATGAGCAATGAGCAATGAGGGCTGAGCAATGAGCAATGAGCAATGAGCAATGAGCAATGAGGGCTGAGCAATGAGCAATGAGCAATGAGCAATGAGCAATGAGCCAAAGCGAGATTTTTCTTGACATATCTTTGACTTATTGGTGATAATGCGCCAGTAACATCACGGTAGAGCTGGTTTTATGAATATCAAATGGGGGTTATAGTGGGCAGGGTAAAGTCACCATTTATATTTTTATTTTCATTATTGTTTTTTTTATCATTCCTTAGTTCCTGTGCCACCAGCAAGAAGCCTGATCCCGCTGATGATCTCTCCCTTGTCTGGGGATTTGGTCAAAAAGCAATAAAGATTTCTTATCGGGCCGATAAAAATCTGAATCTGTATGACGGACAGCCCCATACTATCCTCATGTGTCTTTATCAGATGAGCGATCCCAATGTTTTCAATGAATTATCCAGAAGTGAAGATGGATTAAATAAACTTCTCCAGTGTTCACGTTTTGATCAAGGTGTAGTTAGTTTTATGCGTGTTATTGTTCAGCCGGGTGATAATAAAAGCCTCTCTCTGGACAGAGCGGAAAAGGCTAAGTGGGTAGGAGTTGTTGCGGGATATTATAATCTCAGCCCCGATATGGTTTCTTGTCTTTATGAAGTTCCCGTTACCACTGAAAGAAAGTGGTTAGTTTTAAAAAAACCGATTCCGGGTAATCTTTTCATTGATCTTTCTTTAGGTTCAAATAAAATTCACCATAGTAGGAGTAAGTAATGATTTCCCAAAAACCTCTTTTCTGGCATCAGGGCCTGTTTTTACAACCCCAGCATTTTCAATATCTGGATCTATATTTTCAGTCTTTGCTTTCTTCTGTACTGGAGTATCAACACCCCTATTTCTGGGGAGTCGTCAACATGGAAGTTAATGAGTCTGCCCTGGAAAACCGTTCCTTTGAGCTGTTAAAGGGAAAGTTTTTATTTCAGGATGGTACGGGTACTGTTTTCCCGGGCAACTGTGTTATTCAGTCCCGATCTTTTGACGAAGCATGGGTGGAAGCAGAAAAGCCATTTACAGTCTTTTTGGGATTACGCAAGTTTACCCAGGGAGCACAAAACGTTACGGTTCTTCCCAGGTTAGATGATTTGTCGGGGATAAACTCCCGGTTCGTTACAACAGAAAATCCTGAGGAAGTGATTGACATGCACAGAGGCGGACCTGCTGCTCAGTTGAAAAGAATGGACCATCTCTTGAAGATTTTCTGGGAAAATGAACTGGAGGAACTGAACAATTATCATCTCATACCTCTGGCTCAACTCGAACGCGATGGTAAGGAAATAAAACTCTCCCGCAGTTTTATTCCACCGACAGTATTTATGTCCGGTTCGGATGAATTGATTAAAATAATAAGGGACATTCGCGACCAGGTGACTTCACGCTGTCGCCAACTTGAAGAATTTAAAAGCCCCAGGGAAATCCAGTCGACAGATTTTGAATCCGGTTATATGATCTATCTTCTGGCCCTGCGTTCTTTGAACAGATTCGTGCCGGTACTTTTCCATCTGACAGAAACGCCGAATATTCATCCGTGGGCCTTATATGGTGTCCTCAGACAGCTTATTGGTGAGTTAAGTACATTCTCAGAGGAGCTCAGCGCAACGGGGGAGTTACTTGACGGAACAATTGTACTGCCACATTACGATCACCAGAATCTGTGGGCCTGTTTTTCTGCAGCTTATAATCTGGTGGGAAATCTGCTCAACAGGATTATCATCGGTCCGGAACACATTATTCGTCTGAAACGCGACGGGGGTTATTTTGCAGGAGAAATTCCGACCAATGCCTTTGACAGTCGGAATGCTTTCTATCTTGTTATCCGAACAAATGTTGAGCCTGAGAAGGTGCTTGAAAACATTAAGACAATAGCCAAATTGAGTAGTTCAGAACATATAGGAACTCTGATTTCCAGAGCTCTTCACGGAATTAAACTGGAGGAAAGTCACGTTCCGCCTCCCGGTTTGCCGAGACGGCAGAACTCTTTTTATTTCAAGATTGATCATTACAGCTCGCAATGGGTGGATGTGCAGCGTTCCCGGAATATTTCGTTGTACTGGGATACGGCACCTGAGGATGTCATGGCGGAAATCGTCATTCTCAGGGGAACGTAAAGTATAGTTTCGAGTCGTAGGGCAAGGCTTTAGCCTTGCTTTACGTTATGCAAGGCTAAAGCCTTGCCCTACAGAAAAAGGAAAGTTCCATGCGTTTAATAGACTGTTTTATCGAAATTATTACGTATACCTCTTGGTTTTTACAAACGGCAGGTGAAAAACAGCCTGGCTTTGAACAGGTAAAAAATGATTATACCGTACTTTTCGATCGGGCTGAACAGTGGATAAATAAGGGAAAATGGTCTGCGGAAGAATGGGACTCGGCTCGATTCGCCGTTTGTGCATGGGTGGATGAATCGGTTCTGTGTTCCTCGTGGGAAGGAAGCTCCGCCTGGATCCATGAACAGTTGCAACGGAGTTACCATAAATCTACCAATGCGGGTGAAGAATTCTTTGATCGCCTGGGCGAGCTTAATCCCGAGGCACGCGAGGTACGCGAGGTATATGCCTATTGTTTGGCGTCAGGCTTTCATGGACGCTATTTCAAAAAAGAAGATGAAACACTGTTAGCGAGCATCAAAGCATCAAATATGCAGCATATAATGGATGAAAGTTTACTGGCCCAGTCCTCACGAGGTGAAATTAATCTTTTTCCGGGAGCTTATAAATCTGTAACAGATGATGCTGCCGGGCAGAAGTTTGGAAGTCCTTTTTCTCTATTTACAATCACATTTTTAATCTGGCCCCCTGTTTTGTTCGGAGTCCTGTTTCTCTTATACCAGGATGTATTGCGAAGATTTATTACCGATTTTTTTGGAAAGGGATTTTGAATTTCTCTATATTCTCAGTAGGGCAGGGCTTCAGCCCTGCATGGCGTAACGCAAAGCTAAAGCTTTGCCCTACATCAAAAGCATAAACGGGGTTGCTGCGAGGATGATGAAAAATATACATCTTACAGTTTTTAAAATATTTTTGTATCTATTCGTTATCGGCCTTCTTGCTGGTTTAACTTTCTGGTTTGTCTTGCGACAACATTGGCCCTGGTGGGTTGGGCTTGTCATTCTTGTCGGGATATTTGGGCTATGGATGGGATTTTTATTTCTTAAAAAATATTTCTTCAGACGCCGCGAAAAACATTTTGTTAAACAGATCATTGAACAGGACGATTCAGCAATCAGAGGAGCGCCGATCCATGAGCGGCAGCAGTTGAAAGACCTGCAGGCACGCTGGCAGGAATCCATTGGCCTCTTGCGGGGATCATATCTTAAAAAGAAAGGCAATCCGCTTTACGTTCTGCCGTGGTATCTCGTTATCGGAGAATCCGGCGTAGGGAAAACGACAGCTATTAAGAGTTCGAGACTTACATCCCCCCTTACGGAAATTGCCAGTACGCCGGGCATATCATCAACAAAGAATTGTGACTGGTGGTTTTTTGAAGAAGCAATCATTCTTGATACAGCCGGTCGATATACCATTCCTGTCGATGAAGGAGCCGATAAAGAAGAGTGGGAGAAATTTCTGACTTTGCTCGCCAGGTATCGTAAAAAAGAACCGATCAACGGTCTCATTGTCGTCGTTAGCGCTGACAAAATCATGGGAACTGATGGCATGTTGGTGGAAGAAGGACAGGGCATAAGGAAACGTATTGACGCTCTGATGCGGATTCTCGGCGCAAGGTTTCCTGTCTATCTTATGGTAAGCAAGGTCGACCTTGTCTGGGGCATGACTGATTTTAATTCCCTTTTGCCGGAGGGAATATTGAATCAGGCCATGGGTCATCTAAATGAGAGATTAACTAACAATTGTCAGGAGTTTCTTGAGGAAACGATGCGTGTCGTTTCTGATCGATTAAAGGATATTCGCCTCGAACTGGTCAATTCAAACGAAAACGTCGGTCCGGGTGTACTTATTTTTCCGAATGAGTTTGACAGATTAGGACCCGGTCTTGAAGCTTTTGTGGAAGGTGCTTTTAAGGAGAGCACGTACCAGGAAACTCCTCTCTTACGAGGGATATTTTTTAGCAGCGGGCATCAGGAGGATGCCCCGCTTGTTCCGTTATTTCAGGATATTCTGCCGAAAGAACAAAGGGACGTGTAAATGTCAAAAAATAAGGGTTTTTTCCTCCATGATTTTTTTGGCCGTATTCTGCCGGGTGACAGGAATTTGTTTACACCGATTCTGGAATTTCTCAAGTGGCGGCGGCTGACACAGAACCTGGGCCTCCTGTCCTGGGTTGCTTTATGGTTGGCCGCGTGTGGACTCCTCAGTTTTTCATTTGTCCAGAACCTGAGTGTTTTAAGGGGGTTTACTGAGGATTTTTCAAAACCTCCCGCCTTAACGGAAAGCATATCTGATAACTTGATTATGATGGATACGTTTAGAAACGAACTTCTGGATCTCCAGCGTGCCAATAGTAACTGGTGGGTACCTCGATTTGGGCTTCATGAAAGCATTGAGACTGAAAGGAAGCTTCGAAAGCAATTCATGGATCTGTTTAAAAAAGGCTTTTTGGATCCCATGGATCGGATAGCGGCAAGTGAACTGGATAGGATTACACAAGATACTCCCGAGAGAGAAATTATGGTGTATGCGGAACATCTTGTCGGTAGAATCAAGATTTTAAAGGCTCGAATAAAAGGGAAACTCTCTAAACAATCAGAGGATCTCAGCAATGTTCTTCCGGACATTCTTATACTGCTTGACAGAAAACTGCCCCCGGATAAAGCTTGCAAATTTGAGGACCTTTATCTTTTTTACGTCAGACAAGGTATCAGTGAACAGACAGCCCGCGTGAAGATAAAAGAAATGCAAACAACACTCGTTAAGTTAATTTTTAAAAAAAGTGCAAACTTTAATTGGCTCGTTAAGTGGGCTAACGATGACATTGCTATTCGAGATATTACGTTTCAGGATTTTTGGGGGCCGAGCGATTCCGGCAAACAGAGTAGTGAAATATTCGTTGATGGAGCATTTACCGTTGATGGACGTAAGAAGATTGATGAGTTCATGGAATACCTTGAAGATGCCTTGCCCGACAGGGTTGATATTAGCGGGGAAAGAAAGAAATTTTATCTATGGTATCAAAAAAAATATTATCGGGCATGGAAGGATTTTGCTCTTTCTTTTTCGGATGGGCAACATAACCTCGGTGGTTTGGATGAGTGGCGAAGTATGGCCTCTGAAATGACAACGCCACACAATCCTTACTTTGAGCTTATCAAACGTATGCAGAGAGAGTTGAAACCATACGCAGATGCTGGAGACGTTCCAGCCTGGGCTAAACAGGTCATGGAGATTCAGTCCGTTATCGATGATGCTGCCAGGGAAAAGGGTGTTAAAAAGGATGAGTCTATTCTGGCCAAGGCTGCTCGTAAGGGAGAAAAGCTGGTTCATGAAGTAGTCAGTGAAACCAGAATCTTCAAAGATAAAAAACTGGAGGAAGAGCACATCCAGGTGGTGAAAGCATTCAATAACTACCTTAATGAACTGGAAGAGCTTTTACCTGTATCGACTGCGAGAAGTCAGGCATATAAGGCGGCATCGGAGTTTTTCCCATACAGTTTAAAACCATCTGAAAGCAAGTCTCCTTTTTTCTCAGCCTGTGGAGAAATCCAGAAAATAAAAACTTACCTGACATCGGGTGAAACAGATTCGGTATCTCTAAATCTTCTTGCCGGGCCCATAAACTTTTTGATTTTTTATGTCAGTATGGAGACAGCATGTTTCCTGCAGCACGATTGGGAAGATATAGTTCTTGGAGGAATTCAGGGTGTTGCCGGGGAAAAACTGCCTACTTTGCTTTTTGGCAAGGAAGGTGTCGTATGGAAATTTGTGAACGGTTCGGCGGCTCCTTTTTTAGGGAGAAATCAGAATGGGTATTTCGCAAAGAAGGCACGAGGGGTACGAATCCCGTTCAAGAAAGATTTTTTTGCCTTCGTAACACGGGGGTCCGAAGTAAGCACTTCAATTCAATCAGAATACAAGGTTCGGGTCAAGGCACTCCCCATTGATGTAAATGATGGAGCGAAAAAGGAACCCTACGAAGTTTCACTTGAACTCCAATGCTCAAGAGGGAAGTCGCGGCTGGAGAATTACAACTATCCGGCCAGTCTGATTTTTGCCTGGTCTCCGGCAGACTGCGGTGACGTGACGCTGCGAATTCACTTTGAAGGATTAACCCTGACTAAAAAATATTCAGGGTACAATGGTTTCCCTTTGTTTTTAGCCGATTTCAAAGACGGCAGCAAGAGCTTTACAGCAGACGATTTTACGGAATTCAGAGGAATTCTCCAAAAGATGAATATCAACGAGATTAAAGTTTCGTATGAATTTACAGATAATAAACCTGTTATTCAATTATTGAGCAAAGTGCCGCGAAAGGTCCCGGAGGTTATTACTAACTGCTGGGATCGGTAAAAAGAGAGGAGGCAGCAGTCAGAATTCAAGAGTCAGCAGGGCAAGGCTTCAGCCCTTGCATAATCACTTATTCTGACTTTTAACTTCTGTTTCCTGTATTCTGAAAAAGATATGGAACTTATTGAACTCGGAAAAACACCTATAAGTCAGAACAGCCCGTCTGGGGGCGATGTCCGTTTTGAGCCGGAATACGAGAAGCTGCAGAACGAGATTGACAAACTGACATCGCCTACTTCAGAAGGTGGCGTTAACTGGGATAATGTTGTTCAACTTGGCACAATCATACTTGCGGAAAAATCAAAGCATCTCCTGGTAGCAAGCTATTTGTGTGTCGCTCTTGTCCGATCCAGGGGAATTGAAGGCCTTGAAGCAGGTCTGGCAATCTATCGCGATCTACTGGAAAATTTCTGGGAGACTTTGTTTCCCGCAAAAAAACGGATGAGAGGTCGCCTCGGTGCTGTTGAGTGGTGGAAGGAGAGTGCCTTGTCGGCCCTTAAATCTCTTCCCCCTGATTCCTCACTGACTGAAGAGCAAATTAAGAGCCTTAATGATAATATTGGCGCTATTGATACCTTTCTGGGAGAGCACATTGATGAGGCTCCTTCCTTACATCAGTTGCAGGAAATGATTGCAGGCATGCGATCCAGGGTCGATTCCGAGGATGTAAAACAGGAAGAAGCTGCGGCTCAACCGGAAACACAACCATCGCCGGCTCCGGCCCCGGAAGCAGCGGTCGGACGGGAAGATCGTCCTGTGATTATTTCGGGACAGGATCCGAAAAAAGTGTTAAACAGTGGATTGGATGCACTTCGCCAGGCAGCAACACTGTTCATAAAGAGTGATCCGTCTAACGCCATAAGTTATCGGTTGACACGGTTGGCTGCATGGTTGCCGGTCAATGCCCTCCCTCCGGCTCAGGATGGGAAAACGCGCATACCGCCACCAGCGCGTGATCTGAAAAATGCGTTGAAAAATCTGAATCAGCAAATGCAGTATGAAGGGTTATTGGAATCAGCTGAAGGCAGGGTAGGTGAATTTTTATTCTGGCTTGATTTAAGCCGATATGTTGCTGAAGCACTCGAACAATTGAAATATGAAGAGGCTTGCAAAACTGTTATCGATGAAACGGCAGTGTATGTGCATCGCCTGCCTGGTATTGAAAAACTTGCATTTTCAGACGGCACGCCCTTTGCCGACGATGACACGAAAGAATGGTTGAAAGAAATTTCAATTCAAAAAGCGAGCGGTACGGGTGAAACATTTGTCGTTTCCCGAAACGTTGCCGGGGACTCTGAAGAATCTCAGATTGCTCGTGTTTATAATAAAGCCGAAACCCTCGTAAAGCAAAAAAAAGTGGCTGAAGGTGTTGAACTTATACAGGAACGATTCAGCCAGGGGACATCACAAAAGTCTCGGTTCCTGTGGCGGATAGCGCTTATCAGATTATTGGTGAATGCCAGGAAAGCAAGGCTGGCCCTGCCACATCTGTGGGAGATTGTTGGTGATATAGAAAAACACCACCTTGATAACTGGGATCCGGATCTGGTGCTTGAGGCCATGATGGAAGTATATAAAAGTTTAAGAGCTCAGTCAGATAAGGAATTGCAGGATCGGGCGATGGAGGCGATGGATCACATATCCAGATTGAATCCGGTTGCAGCATTGCGACTGGCTAAACAATGGGAGTAATAAAAGAGCAATTAATTAAACAGGCAAATTAGATAAAGGAGGCAGGTCATGGCAAAACAAGGTTCGGTTGCACCAAAGGAACGGGTAAATATTGTTTACAAGCCGGCTACGGGGGGTGCCAAAGAAGAAGTTGAACTTCCCTTAAAGGTCATGGTTATGGGTGATTTTACGCTCAGAGACGATGAAACGCCGGTGGAAAATCGTAAGGCAATTAATGTGGACAAGGATAATTTTGACGATGTGCTCGCTGCCCAGAATATCAGACTGAATACGACCGTACAAAGTATTCTGTCTGGTGAACCCGATGCGCAGTTGACCGTAGATCTCGACTTTAAGAGCATGAAGGATTTTGATCCCGACGCTATTGTGCGGAAAATACCGGAGTTGAAAAAACTTGTTAATTTAAGAGATGCGTTAAGGGCGTTAAAGGGTCCTTTGGGCAATGTCCCCGATTTCAGAAAAAAGATACAGGAACTGGTTCAGGATGAGGGAACGCGTGAACGTCTTCTTAAAGAACTTGGTATAGAAGAATAACAACCGATTAGCAACACACGCTGATCGCTCGGGAAGAATAAGGAGGAAGAATTATGGCCGAGGAAAAAAAAGAAACGACCCGGCAAGAAGCTCAAGTAACGGAAGAGCAAACTCTGCTGGATGATATTGTTCAGGCCACCAAACTAAAACCGGCTGATGAAGCCTATCAGATAACCAAACAGGGTGTTCAGGCCTTTATCGATGAATTACTCAAACCGGAGCGTGAAGGTGTTAAGGTCAGCCAGGCCCTAGTGGATGAAATGGTTGCAGGCATCGACCAGAAATTATCAAAACAGGTGGATGCAGTCTTGCATAATAAAGATTTTCAGAAACTGGAGTCTGCCTGGTGTTCTCTTAAATTCATGGTGGATCGTACAGATTTTCGTGAAAACAACAAGATTGAGATATTGAATGTCAACAAACAGGATTTGCTCGATGATTTTGAAGACGCTCCGGAAATTACCAAATCCGGATTGTACAGGACATGTTATACTCAGGAATACGGTCAATTTGGTGGTAAACCCTATGGTCTTATGGTTGGCAACTACGAGTTCGGACCAGGTCCGCAAGATATAAAATTATTACAGGATGTGGCAAGTGTGGCAACCATGGCGCATGCCCCCTTTGTTACTGCAGCCGATTCGGCCTTTTTTGGCCTCGATGACTTTTCCGGATTGCCGAATTTGAAAGATCTGAAAGCTATCTTTGAAGGACCGCAGTATGTCAAGTGGCAGTCTTTCAGGGAATCCGAGGATGCGCGAAATGTGGCTCTCGTGTTGCCTCGTTTCCTCCTGCGTTTGCCGTACGGACAGGACACACAACCGGTAAAGAGCTTCAATTACAATGAGGATGTTTCTAACGGAAATGATAATTTCCTGTGGGGCAACGCCGCTTTTGCATTTGCTTCCCGTATAACTGACAGTTTTGGCAAGTACCGATGGTGTGCCAATATTATTGGTCCCCAGGGAGGCGGTGCTGTTGAAGATCTGCCTATGTATCAGTACGAGGCGATGGGTGAACTTCAAACAAAAATCCCGACTGAAATATTGATATCCGAACGCCGGGAGTTTGAACTTGCTGAAGAAGGTTTCATTGCACTTACCATGCGTAAAGGCAGTGATAATGCTGCATTCTTTTCAGCCAATTCGGTTCAGAAACCCAAGAGCTTTCCCAAGACCAAAGAAGGCAAGCAGGCTGAACTGAATTATAAGCTCGGGACCCAGTTGCCCTATACATTTATCATCGATCGTTTGGCTCATTATATCAAGGTCATTCAGAGAGAAAACATCGGAACGTGGAAAGAGCGAGGCGATCTCGAGAAAGAGCTGAACAATTGGATTCGTCAGTATGTCGCGGACCAGGACAATCCGTCACCCGGTGTGCGGAGCAGGAGACCACTGAGACAGGCGGAGATCACCGTCTCCGATGTGGAAGGTGATCCCGGATGGTACAGGGTTTCATTGAAGGTGAGACCCCACTTTAAATATATGGGGGCTTCATTTACCCTGTCTCTGGTTGGCAAACTGGACAAGGAGTAATAGTTAGCAATTAGTAATATGTAGGGCAAGGCTTTAGCCTTGCAGATATGTAAGGCAGGGCTTTAGACCTCCAGCAAAAAGCAAGCCTGAAGGATTGCCCTGCTAAATTTTTGAACAAAGATTAAATAAATTAAAAGGAGGATTGTAAGCTATGTCAATGCCGTGTCATCTTTCATTAACAGGGAAGAATCAGGGAAAAATTGAAGGTTCGTGCGACATTCAGGGGCGAGAAGGGACGATACTGGTTTATTCGTTAGATCATCTTGTTGAAATCCCTCGTGATACTCATACCGGCCTTCCCACGGGGAAGAGAATTCATCAACCAATGACGATTGTCAAGGAAATGGATAAAAGCTCTCCAAAACTCTTTCAGGCACTTACAAGTGGAGAGCAACTGAGCGAAGTGGTGCTTGATTTTTACCGAATCAGTCCAACAGGATCGGAAGAAAAATATTATACCACGAAACTTGAAAATGCGATCATCGTTTCTATGGAGCCCTATTTCCCCGAGACGTTCGATCCAAAGAATGAGCCCTATAAACATATGGAAAGGGTATCCTTTACCTATGAGAAAATAATATGGACCTGGCAGCCCGACGGTATAGAGGCTGAGGATTCATGGAAGGCTCCGAAGTCATAAAATAGTGATTAGTGGTTGGTGGTTAGTGGTCAGTGAACAGGAATCAGTGTTCAGTTTTGGTCTGGATGCTGGCCGCTGATTACTTTAGTTTACCTAACCGTAAAGTTCGTAGGGCAAAGCTTTAGCTTTGCATTTATGCGCAGGGCTAAAGCCCTGCCCTACAAAGGGGATTATACATTACGGTGAAGTTTTGCGGGAACAGGAATCATGCGTGACGAGAGACTCTTAGAGCGAATTTGCAACGTAGAAAAAAATCCCGATAGTCGAGAGGGGCATGATCCGGCTCGCCAGATCAACTCAATCCTGAACCATCTGCAAAGGGTTCTGAATACCAAACAGGGCAATGCGCCCATTGCTGATGATTACGGGATTCCCGATTTTACCGATATGCCGGGCGCCTATTCTTCAGGAGCGAGTCATGAGATGGAGCGGGTCATCAGGCATGTCATAGAAAAGTATGAACCGCGCCTGACCAGGGTGCGGGCCAGTTTTATGACTCAGGAAGAAAATGTTCTGGCATTGCGCTTCGAAATAGACGCCAGATTGGCCACAGAAGAGAATATTCCCGTTACCTTTCAAACGGTTGTAAATGCTGGAGGAAAGATCAGTGTCAAGGAGTAGAGCAAATCTTCAGCTCAGCCTGAATAACCTGAGACGGCAAAGCCGCAAGGACCAAATGAGCTGATAAGCTGATGAGCTCATGAGCTTATCAGCCTATTTACCTGAGTAGTTACCTATGGCTTAAATAAAGCAGGGCTAAAGCCCTGCCCTACAGGCTTTTGTGGGAACTCGAAACTCGAAACTTTGGATTGTCCCTATGTTTAACCGCTATTATCAACAGGAACTCTTTAATTTAAAAGAGCTGGCCCAGGAATTTTCAAAAGTCCATCCGGCGCTGGCTCCCATGCTCAGTGGAAAGACTTCTGACCCTGATGTGGAACGACTCATGGAAGGGGTGGCCTTTCTGTCAGGAATGCTGCGTCAGAAACTTGACGATGAATTTCCGGAAATTATTCACGGCCTGATACAGCTCATTTTTCCCCATTATATGCGTCCCATTCCAGCCACGACCGTCATCTCATTCGGTCCCAGGCCCGGCCTCAAAGAGACGATCGCAATTCCGGCAGGTGTTGAGATTTCCTCAATTCCCGTTGAGGGAACATCATGTATCTTCAGGACGTGCTGCAGTTTAGATGTACATCCATTGGAAATCGTAGGTGCAGAGCTTTCGGAAAGCCCCGGAAGCCCCACCAGCATCAGGTTAGCCCTCAGGTTGACCGGTATGACGCTATCGCGCTGGGATGTAAAAAAGCTTCGTTTTTTCCTCGGCGGAGACTATTCCGAAGCGGCAAATGTGTACTTTCTGCTGAACCGTTGCCTGAGAAGGATAATTATCAGACCCGAAGAGGGGGGAAGTCCTGTCGAGCTTCCTCCCGATGCCCTTGTTCCTGCCGGCTTTTCATCTGGCGAAGCGCTCTTCCCCTATCCCGGCCAATCATTTCCCGGTTATCGACTTTTGCAAGAATATTTTATCCTGCCGGAAAAGTTTTTATTTGTCGACCTGACAGGTCTGGATACATGGCAAAATAAAGGTGATGGATCAACCTTTGAGATTTGCTTTGAACTGGGAAACGTTCCCATTGCAATGCCCAGGATCAGACAGGGAAGTTTTGAACTCTTTGTAACACCGGCAGTTAATGTTTTTGAACATGAAGCTGACCCCATTGTGGTTGATCATCATCAGGCAGAATATCGGGTACGGCCCACTGCCAGGACTGACGGACACTATCAGATTTATTCCATCGACAGGGTCGTGGGACTTGTTCGAGGAACGGTTGAACACCGTGAATATTCACCGTTTGCATTTTTTGGCCAGCACGAACAGAATGTGCCTGTTTATAATGTAACCTGGAAAAAATCTCTTATTGATCAGTCTTCAACGGTGTTTTTGAGTTTGACCTATCCGCCGTCCTCAGAAATTGCTGTTTCTGAAACGCTATCCATGTCGCTGACCTGTACCAATGCTTCTCTTCCCGAAAATCTTCAACTGGGAGATATTTGTCAACCTACCTGGAATTCACCGGAGTTGATGGAATTCAAAAATATTCTTCCACCTACAGCCCCGATCCAGCCACCCATAGGAAGCAATACCTTATGGCATTTTTTGTCACATCTTTCCGTTAATTATTTGTCTCTGGCACATGCGGATAATATAAAAGAACTCCTCCGTCTTTACATTTTTTCTGAAGGACGAGACAGGACAAAAATTGCAGCGAATACAAAGCGGGTTGACAGCATTCTCGAGATCCGGGTAACGCCGATTGACTGTCTGGTGTCAGGGTATATGATGCGCGGTCAGGAAATCATGATCAGGCTGAGCCAGGACGGTTTCGCATCCCTCGGTGATATGTTCCTTTTCGGATCAGTTATGGATTACTTTATCGGGGTGTACAGCAGTATGAATTGTTTTACGCAATTTACTATTGAAGACAGTATCACAGGAGAAACATATACATGGCCACGCAGGATCGGAGACAGACCATTGATGTAAAGAATGACCTGGTAAAAAATGGCGGGCGTTTTTCTTTCATACAGGCGTTGCGTCTGCTTCATTATCTGATTCAAAGAGATAACAACGATGACAAGATGATTGGCCGGGCCATCAGGGTGAGGCCGAAATTATCTCTCGATTTTCCCAATACGGATATTGATACAATAGAGGAAATTTCAGAAACTCCACCTCTTTTCTTGCTGACTGTTACGTTTCTCGGTCTATACGGCGTTTCATCACCGCTGCCGACATTTTATACGGAAGATCTTATGGATGAGATGTCTCAGGACGTATCAGTCACCCGTGATTTTCTGGATATCATTAATGCTCCTTTTTACCGACTCTTTTACCAATGCTGGAGTAAATACAGGCAGTATATCAAAATCATCGATGATCAGGATCCTGTCTATCTTGAAAGGCTCTTCTGTTTTCTGGGTCTTGGGATAGAGAAACATCGTCAGGAAATTCCGCATACTCAAGCCCTTATTCCCTATATCGGACTTTTTACACAATTCCCCCGTTCCGCACTCGGACTTCAGACGCTTCTGGCTGACATGCTGAAAGAACCCCGTATGGAAATTATTCAATGCATACCCCGGAAGGCAAAAATTCCTGAAGATCAGCGTCTGCTGATCGGAATTTCCGGGAACCGGGTAGGAATAAGCAGTTATCTTGGAAGGCAAATCGATGATCGAATGGGAGCATTTCGCATCAGGGTCGGTCCTGTTGATGCCGATGCATTTCACGGATTTTTACCGGATACCCGCAAATTTCACGTCATGGCCCAGCTTGTGCGCCTGTATCTGGATAGTCCCCTGAGGTGGGAGTGTGAGCTGATTCTGAGGCCCGAAGAAGTCAAAACAGTGTGCTTGGGAGAACCGCGCTGGTCGCGCCTTGGGTGGGATACGTGGATATTCTCAGAGAAAAGTAGCCATAGCGATATAAGTGTGAGATTTCAAGGACAGGCAAAAGTAGGGCAAGGCTTTAGCCTTGCATAACATAAAGCAGGGCTGAAGCCCTGCCCTACGATTTTCCTCAAGAAAGGAGCGATTATGATCACTGTAGACATAAAATCCCTGTTAATTCATCTGAATCCGTTTTGCACAAACGTTCTTCAATCGGCGGCAGGCCTCTGTGTCTCCCGTACCCATTATGAGGTCACGGTAGAGCATTTTTTAGTCAAACTTTTGGATGAACTCCAGTCAGACTGGCCTCTTATATTCCGTCAGTTTGATCTGGATCCGGGTCGGGTCAGGAAGGCCCTGGAACAGACCCTTGAAGAATTTAAGACGGGAAACGCGGCTAAACCCGTTTTTTCTCCAATACTCATCGAGCTCATACAGGATGCCTGGATGACCGCTTCCATTGACCTTGGGGAAAAGTCGATACGTTCGGGGGCCATACTCCTGGCATTTTTAGCGAAACCGACCTTTTTTGCCTCGGGTCGATATGTGGATCTTTTAAGAACTATCGGTCGAGAGGCTCTGGCGGCCCAGTTCTGGAATATTACCAAACAATCTGTTGAGGAGAAGACAGCGGATGCGGCTCCGGGAACAGGAGAAGCAGAGGAAAGGGCAACCCCGGCAGGAGGTGGCACGGCCATCAGCCGGTTCTGCATGGATTTTACACAGCGCGCCAGGGAAGGGAAGATAGATCCGGTCTTTGGTCGTGATCATGAGATTCGTCAGATTGTAGATATCCTGGCCCGGCGGCGGAAAAACAATCCCATATGCGTTGGCGAGGCAGGTGTTGGAAAGACCGCTGTGGTGGAAGGGCTTGCCCTGCGTATCACAGAGGGCGATGTGCCTGATCTGTTAAAAGACGTGACCCTTCTAAGCCTCGATATGGGGCTGCTTGAAGCTGGCGCAGGTGTAAAGGGAGAATTTGAAAACCGTCTCAAGGGGGTGATTAACGAGGTCAAGTCTTCTGAGAAGCCGATAATTCTTTTCATTGACGAGGCCCATACCCTCATCGGCGCAGGCGGTCCGGCAGGGGGTGGCGATGCTGCTAATCTTCTCAAACCTGCTCTGGCACGGGGTGAGCTGCGCACCGTAGCGGCAACGACCTGGAGTGAATATAAGAAATATATTGAAAAGGACGCTGCTCTGGCAAGACGTTTCCAGCCAGTAAAGCTGGAAGAACCGAGTGTTGAAACAACCACGTTGATCCTGAGAGGGCTCAAGGAAAATTATGAAAAAGCTCATAAAGTAGTCGTCAGGGACGATGCAATTCGGGCGGCGGCAGAGCTTTCTGATCGGTACATTTCCGGGCGTTATCTCCCGGATAAGGCAGTTGATCTCCTCGACACGAGCTGTGCCCGGGTTAAGATCAATCTTACCGCAAAACCTGATGTGCTGGAGGACAAAGAAAGAAGCATACAGGCGCTGGAGCGGGAAAAGGCTGCCTTAGAGCGTGATCAACTGAATGAGATCGTCATTGATGAAGAGGCGCTGGCCGAGGCAATAAAAAAGATAGCAACCCTGACCAAAGAGGTGTCCGAGCTGAAAGAGAGATGGCTCAAGGAGCAGGAAGCAGCCAATAAAGTTCTGGAATTAAGGGCCGGCATCCAGGAGCTCGGTGATACAAAGGAGGATGAAAAGAAGAAAAAGAGCCTAAAGAAGGAGATGAAAAAGGCCGATCAGGCACTGGAGAAACTACAGGGAGACAGTCCGCTTATCCGCATTGAGGTAAATCCTGATATAGTTGCCAAGGTGGTTTCCGACTGGACGGGCATACCGCTGGGCAAGGTCTTGCGTGAACAGGCACAGAATATACTGAAGTTTGAGGATATGCTCAAAGAGAGAATCAAGGGTCAGGATCACGCCCTCATGGCCATCGGCGAAGTCATCAAGGCGTCGAAGTCCGGTCTGAAAGATCCTGCCCAGCCCATGGGGATATTTCTTCTGGTTGGTCCGTCCGGCGTGGGCAAGACCGAAACGGCAATTACCGCTGCAGATATCCTCTTTGGAGGGGAACGCTCCGTCGTGAGTGTTAATATGAGTGAGTTCCAGGAAAAGCATACCGTAAGTCGCCTTATCGGCTCTCCGCCCGGCTATGTTGGATACGGAGAGGGGGGTATGCTCACGGAGGCTGTGCGTCAGAAACCCTATTCAGTGGTCATACTTGATGAGGTGGAAAAGGCCCATCTGGATGTGATGAATATCTTTTATCAGGTTTTCGATAAAGGTGTCCTTTCCGATGGCGAAGGAAGGGTTATTGACTTTAAAAATACTGTTATCTTTCTCACAAGCAATCTGGCCACCGATGTGATTACGGAAATGACCAAAGGTGATGAGGCACTTCCAGATGATGCTATTATGAGCGCGGTCAGACCCATTTTATCCCAGCATTTCAAGCCGGCACTCCTCGCCCGTATGACAGTAATACCTTTTTATACTCTGAGGGCCGACGCCATGAAGGGTATCGTTCGTCTCAAACTGGACAAGCTTGGCGAGCGTCTCATGCAAAACAACAAGATGAAGCTGGTCTACACCCCGGCAGTCGTTGACCAGATTACAAACCGGTGCACAGAAGTGGAAACCGGGGCAAGAAACATCGATTATATCTTGACCGGTAACATTATGCCCCGAATGTCCCAGGAGATCCTGTCCCACATGACCGAGGAAGGTATGCCGTCGGAGGTACGCCTCGATCTGAACAAGGATGGATCGTTCAAAATGGAGTTTAAAACCGAGTAGAGTAGGGCAATGTTTGTAGGGCACAAGGCTTCAGTCTTGCATCACCTGGGCATGAAGCATCGTACACGTAGGGCAAGGCTTCAGCCCTGCGTTGTGCGTTATGTTACCCTGCATTATTAAGCAGGGCTAAAGCTCTGCCCTACGAAAAGACGGATCATATTTAAGACCTTGCGCCTTTGCGGTGAATAATTAGAAGAGAGGTTAAAAATGGCCTATCTAACTGAAAGAAAGTTCGATTTTGTATCCCATGCACTGCCTGATGACAAATTCGGTGTTGTAAGGTTCAAAGGGTCTGAAGGTTTCTCCATCTGTTATGAGTTCCAGATCGATCTGGTTTCCCGGGATGCGGAGATTGATCTTACAGCCGTTCTGAAACATCCAGTCACCTTCACAATCTTGCGTGAAGAGGGAAATATTCCATTTCATGGGATCCTCGCTCAGTTTGAACAGCTACACGAGGTGGATGAATACGTTTTTTACCGGGCCGTTCTTGTTCCGAAGCTGTGGTGGCTTTCGCTGACACACCACAACCAGGTTATTCTGAACAAAACCGTACCGGAAATAATCGGGGAAATCTTGAAAGACGGGGGGCTGACAGACCTTGATTTTGAGCTCAAACTGCAGAAGGAATACCCACGGTGGGAGTATATCTGCCAGTATCGTGAGAGTCATCTCAATTTTGTGTCCCGGTGGATAGAACGTGAGGGGATGTACTATTACTTTGAACAGACGCCAGACGGAGAGAAAGTTATCATTACCGATACGAAGCTTGCCCATACCGAAATGCCCGAGGGAAAGACCATGTACTATTCCCCGCCATCCGGACTCGATGAATTTCACCGGGAGGAGGTTATCAAGGCATTTATCCTGAAGCAGAAGATGCTTCCCCGAACGCTTCGTCTGAAGGATTATAACTACCGCACCCCCTCTCTGGAAATATCGGGCAATGCAGAAGTGTCAGCTGACGGCAGGGGAGAAGTATATATTTACGGTGAACATTTCAGGACTACCGTGGAAGGTAATGACCTGGCGAAAGTCCGAGCGGAGGAGCTACTATGTCAGGAACGACGATTCCATGGTGAGAGCACAATCACCTATTTGAGACCGGGCTATCTCTTTGATCTTGAGGATCACTACCGTGACAGTATTAATCAACAATATCTTACCATAGAAATTGAGCATGAGGGAAGCCAGGCGGCGTATCTTTTAGCAGGCATTCAGAAGGGGTTCACCGAAGTGGAAAAACAAGCCTACTATCGGAACAGCTTTTTGGCAATTCCTGCCGACGTTCAGTTTCGCCCCGAACGGAAGACCGAAAAACCCCGCTTCTATGGGACAATGAATGCCAGGATTGATGCTGCGGGGAGCGGTAAGTATGCGGAACTGGATGAACACGGTCGCTATAAGGTTGTTCTTCCCCTGGATGTAAGCGGAAGGAAAGACGGCAAGGCCTCCGCTTACTTTCGTATGGCCCAGCCCTATGCGGGATCCGACCATGGTATGCATTTCCCGTTGCATAAGGGTACAGAGGTGCTCCTTACATTTGTTGATGGTGATCCTGATCGTCCGATCATTGCTGCCGCGGTGCCCAATCCTGAAATGCCGAGCATAGTCAATACGGGGAATCCCACCGGGGCCGGCTTTAAATCGGCAAGCGGCAACCAGATATCAATGCAGGATAATGAAGGGCATGAAAGGATTTTAATCGGTTCCGGCGATGGCAAAACCCGCATCATATGCGGGGCAGGGAGTAGTTCGAAACTGCTGACACAGAGTGATTATCAAGCGAGTTGCGCCGATTATTATATGACAATGGCGAGCTACGGCACCACAATTGCGAACTCTTTCAGCTGGAGTGCCATGTCCGGCTCACTGATACCCCAGGTCGGGATCAACCTCCTCAAGCGGTGGAGCCAGGAAGTGGCTGAATGCGATGAACTGGGACACCGGGTGGGTGCCATTGATAAAGGTACTCATTTTAAAAATTGGACAAAGACCCAGGAAACACTTCTCGCGGTGACACCCTCGATCCTGGGGGTCATGTTTGACAGCTGGGTCATGTCTTCATTAGCAAAGCACTTAAAGAAGAAAGGACTCGTGAGAGATGACAGCGAATATGGGCAGATTGCGCAGGAATTTACCGCAAAGTTTAAAGACAAAGGATTGATGAACAAGTGGAAATGGATTACGGAGCACACCCGCTATCTGCAGTTAGTTGCCAGGGCCTACGGATTTGGCACAGCCGGTTCGTATGGGGTTGCACTTGTTTCTCATATCCCTAAAAAGATAGGAAAGTGGGAATCGTATGATTTCGTAAAAGGTCTTATAGATCCGCGATGTGCTTCGTTAATAAAGTTAAACAAGGCGTCGCCCGATGTGCTCATTGCTTCAACAGCGGGGCATGTCGATATTGCCGGCGATAAGGGCATCCACCTGTATTCCGGTGAGGAGCTTCATATCGAAGCGCTTGAAGAAGCAACGATACAAAGCAAGAATCTTGTATTGACCGGGGAAGTTGGAGGACTGAAGGGAGTGATTGCCATAAACAGAGAAGACAGGGAACCCAAGATCGAGGTTGAAATGGGTGAATCCAAAATCACTCTGGATGATGTCATGGGTATTCAAGCGATCAGCGGGGCATCGCTGATCAAGCTCAATGTTCATCCGCCTGAAAAACCGGACGACATGATCGGCATGATACAGATCGAGAACCCCAATGCCGGTGATTCTGCAAAGACACAGGGGACGGAAATCACACTGGAGAATGAAAAATGCATCGTAAAACTGGACGGCGTAAAAGATCAGATGGAAATCAGTATACGACAAAATAAGGATGCTGCTCCTATTGCCAAGATCGAAATGGATCTTTCGGCAAAAAGAATCAGAGTGACAGCAGAGACAGCCGTCG
Organism: uncultured Syntrophaceae bacterium; assembly: GCA_964523565.1. GTDB lineage: Bacteria > Desulfobacterota > Syntrophia > Syntrophales > UBA6807 > CAZGAK01. Next base: position 91,270 of record CAZGAK010000001.1, read on the forward strand.
AGATTGATACTGCCGGAGTAAAGATAGGGCAGGGTGAGAAAACGTGTAAATCGGTTGATGTGGGCTCTGATAGTACACGCATTAATTTCAGAGGAAGCGAATTCAATTTTAACGGTAAAAAGGTCAAACTCGGTTGAATGGGTACGGTATGAACGTTCATAAACAGGATGTACACTCAGCCTTTTCAAAGGTATTTCAAGCAAGAGGGGAAAATTACCTGGCCCTCACGGTCATGAGCGCCTTTTCGTTTGATGATCCCGGGAAACTGCTGGATGAAACAGAATTGTGGAGTGTCGCCGGTTCCGCCCTGTCGAACCATGATGTTCTCGATATGTTTATGCCCAAGCAGAAGGGAGAGAGCCTGGCAGCAGGGAAGTTTTTCAGTCCCGGCAGGAGGCCCGTTCCGGCAGGCAGTGTTCGAATTTCAGTTGGGTCTGTTAATAAAACACTACATGTTTTCGGTGATCGTTACTGGATAAAAAAGGCCGGTATGGTGAGCGGCATTTCGGATCCGCAGCCGATGGCCGAAATGGAAATTACTTATGAAAATGCTTTCGGGGGTCCCGGTTTCAAGCGGAATCCACTGGGAAAAGGAATGGAAGAAAAGGATGCTGAGGGCGCGATACCCCTGTCAAACATAGAATATCCGGATCAGTTAATCGGCTCTCCCTCCGACCGCCCCGAACCGGCCGGTTTCGGTCCATTAGGACTTGACTGGCAGCAGCGGGCCGGCAAGCTTGGTACCTACGACCGAAAATGGCTGGAGACCCGGTGGCCCTGGTTTCCTGAGGATATGGACTGGACGTATTTCAATGCTGCTCCGGAAGATCAAATAATTGGCAGGTATTTTCGGGGTGATGAAAAAGTCGTTATCGAAAACATGCACCCCGAGCGTGTTAAGATTGAGACAACTCTTCCCGGACTTCGAATGAGGTGTTTTATCGAGAAACATGCGGAAGGGAAAGAGATTTTCAAAGAGGTGAAAACCCGCCTGGATACCATATGGTTGTTCCCCGAACAAGAGATGGGTGCTCTCATCTGGAGAGCGACAACAGAGGTAAAAGATGAAGATGCCACGGATATCTCCGCGGTTGTTATCGATCACGAATTGTTTGCCGACGAGGAAAGGCCTCTCGAATACTATAGAGATCTGCTTTATATGGAAGCCATAGAAGAACCTGAGCTTCCTGAACCTCCGGAAGAGGTAGAGCCCGAAACAATAAAACGACCGGAACAACCAAAGGTGAAGGAACCGGAGATCGATCCTGAAACGCGGGCGATGATCAAGGAACTGGAAGAGAAGATTGCCGCCTCAGAAAAAGCAATGATGAATGATCTTAAAGAAAAAGGCATCGATATAGAACAAATCATGAAAGAACTGCCTGTTGCCACCGGTCTGACTATCCCGGCAGTCACTGAAGCACCAGGGGAATTATCGCTTCAGGATCTTGAGAACAAGCTTGCCCGGGGAGAGGCTGAGTTGCAAAAGATTTTTAAGGATATGGGGGCAGATCCGAACAAGCTTATGGAAGTTTTAGAGCAGAAAAAACCCCTGTCAACGAAAGAACTTATCGAAAAATTGCAGGAGTCGGGAATCAGTGATCCCGAGACGGAAAAATACCTCCTGGAGATGGAAAGGGAACAGGAGGAAGCCGAAAAAGAACTTGCCGCACTGCTTGAAGAGGAAGAAAAGCGGGAAGCCGAACTGAGAAAAGAAGAGCCACCCGAGAAGGAAGAGGCAAAAGAAGGGCTCGAACCGGAAATAGAAGAAACATTAACCCGGGAAACAGTTGTCGAAGATTACGGTGAGGCTAAAAGTTTTGCCGGGAAGGATCTTTCGGGACTTGATTTATCCGATCTTGATCTCAGCCGCATAGACCTCAGGGGGGCAATCCTGGAAAACATTGATTTCGCCGGTACAAATTTAACGGGAGCGATTTTGTCCGGGGCTGTCCTGGCAGGGGCATCCCTGCTTAGAGCAACACTTACATCTGCAAAAATGGATGGATGCAACCTCAGCAGAGTACAGGGGCATCAGGCGGATATGTCTCATTCGGATCTTCGTGGTGCCGATATGACTGAAAGTGATTTTTCACAGGGCAATTTTGAGAAGGCACGCATGGATAATGTAATACTGGAAAACTCGAAACTTGAGGGTGCCCGTTTTGAAGGAGCCTCGGCTCAATGGACCGTCTTTACCGCCGCCAATTTAAAGAAAACCGACTTTCGAGGAGCCGATGTCACCAGGGCGGATTTCACAGATGCCGACATTCAGGATGCAAACTTTGCAGAAACAGAGGCCCACTCGGCCACATTCGAAGGCGCAACGGGGAAGTTTGTCAATTTCGAAAAGGCGGATTTACGGAAAAGCCGGGCCGATGGAAGCACCTTTCTTGAAAGAGCTAATTTCCATAAGGCGGATCTGTCCGAGGCTAACTGGGAGGGTGCAAACCTGGCTTCGTCAATTCTCCGTTTCGCAACGCTCAATATGACTGATCTATCGAGTTGCAACTTACCGGGTTCTGATTTTTATCGGGCTGTGGCAAAAAAAGCAAAGTTCAGCAGGGCTGATCTGACCGATGCCAACATGACGTCTATCAATCTGTTCCGGGGAGATCTGACCAAAGCGAAACTCGTACGTACCGATCTGAAGGGATCAAATCTTTTCGAAGTTGAGTTTTTAAAAGCAAAAGTGAGCAAAACCAATTTTCAGGATGCAAACCTCAAAAGAACCAAATTGGCCGGATGGGCGCCGAAATGACGAGAAAAGAATTGCTGACACGGATTCGAAGAGGAGAGGTAATTCAATCGGAAGATCTGTCCGGTATCGACCTGTCCGGTGAAGATCTTTCCGGTGCGGTGTTCGATGGGGTTGTATTTAAAGACGCACGGTTCATCGAAGCCAGGCTCTCTGGCAGTACGTTCACAAATTGTGATCTGACAAAGGCCGATTTGTCCTGGGCTGATCTTACCTCTGCCACGCTTTTGATATCGAATTTTTCAGGTGCCAATTTAACCCGGTTGGAACTCGGCGAAGCGAGTATAATGAACTGCAATTTCACGGGGGCCGATTTTACCGAGGCCGATTGTGCCGGTGTGGATTTTACCAATAGCCGGATTGACGGAGCCACGTTCGTCAAAACAGATCTTTCCGGCGCCAACGTGAGCAAGCAGAATCTGTCAGGGTGTATTATGACGAACGCGTATTTAAAAGGTTGCAATTGTATGCAAACGAATTTTTCACAGGCAGATCTGACTCAGGCCAATCTTACGGAAGCCGTACTGACAAATGCAGAACTCGATAACATACAAGCCCACGCTGCAGACTTTACCCGTGCTCAAATGAACAATGCATCATGTCGAAATGCATTTGTGCGGGAGTCTTTTTTTGAAGAGAGTGACATGACACTATCCGATTTTTCTCACAGTGATCTCACAGCCTGTATCCTGTCGTATGCTGTGTGCCGGAGTACACAATTTGTCGGGGTCAACCTGACATTTGCCGATCTATCTCATGCCGATCTTGAATTCGCTGATTTTACTAAGTCTGATCTGGCGGGGGCGAAACTGCATCGCATCAGAGAAAAAGATACCATCTGGAGAGGCTCCAACAAAGATCAGGCCCGCGGGACGGATCCGGATCTGGCCGAAGCGGAGGAATGGCAGCCGGTTTATTGACGGATTATTTGAAAAATAGAAGTGAGGTGTAAATATGTTTGCATCAACGAAAGAGGCGGGGCAACTGATGGGAGTGCCCGATGTATGTAACGTCCCGAGTCCCGTCGGCCCCATTCCCACACCGTTTCCAAACATGGGCATGTGTAATCAGGCCAGGGGCGACACGGTTTCGATGGTTGTTAAGATCTGTATGAAGGAAGCATTGACCAAGAAAACTGAAATTCCCCAGAGCTCGGGAGATGAAGCCGGATCGGCCGGAGGGATTATATCGGGCATGATCAAGGGTCCCGTTAAGTTTACATCATTTAGTACGAAGGTTAAATTCGAGGGTCAGTACGCCGTCTATCTGGGCTGTCAGTCCGCCCACAACGGAAACAGTGCCAACTGCCCGGTAGGCAGTCAAATGGTCCCCAGTCAGACAAAAGTCATGATTGGCGGATAGCAGAGATTTTTTGAGGTGAGAACGATGGAAAGATTAGCCCGCAATATGGAAAGTGAAAATCTTGACCTGAGCGATGGTCGAGTAAAAATGAAGGATGACAATTTTTTCTGGGTGGAAACATCCAGAGGGCTTCACAAGGCCAAAAAATCCGTGAGCTGTCTTATTGAGCCTCTTATAAGCGATGAAGTCCTGCTTTTGTCTAACCGGAATGGAAAATCATATATATTGTCTGTATTAGAAAGGGAGCGGGGGGTAAAATCGGACATAATCTTCAAGGGAGATGTTTCCATTAAGGTGAAAAACGGCGACCTGGATTTTGTAGCTCAAAAACTTGACCTCAAAGGGAATGATATCGCTCTCGCTTCGGAGGGACTGGATATCCGATCTTTGCGCGGTAAGGCCAGTATTCACGATTTTACATTCCTGGGTCGAGTGTTTCGGGGCAATATCAACGCTGTTAAGATAATATCGCAAACTATGAGTTCGATAACGGAAAGACTTATCCAGAAAGCCAGACACTCGTATCGATGGGTTGAGGGTCTGGAACAGGTTAAAGCCGGGCGCTTAAGTTATTTTGCAAGAGAATCAATTTTCTTGAAAGGTAAACGTTCCAGCCTGTTAGCCGAAAAAAAAGTCAGGATTGATGCGGAAAAAATTCACCTTGGATAATTATTACAACGGAAAACAGGTGGGGCGAAACTGTAGGGCAAGGCTTTAGCCTTGCGTTATATGCAGGGCTAAAGCCCTGCCCTACGTGATCATGTGTGTTTGCAAGGCTAAAGCCTTGCCCTACATATAATAAGGAGAAAGTTATGAAAAAAGTATGGATAACCTCACTTGCCCATGAAGAAACACAGGTTCAGAAAACCATGAAGACTCTCAAAACCTATGCTATTGATGCAAATGGTCACTTCTGGATTGATGATCTTAAAAAGATGGCATGGCTTGGTGCGAGAGCGGAACTTATCAAAGATGACACAGCATTGTGGCTCATTCTGTCATCAGACAAAGACCTTGCCTCCGACTCGGTACGTTATGGTCTTTCCATGTTGGCCTTATCCGTGCAGGCCGTCAGGGGACACGGGTTCTCCATAGTCTTTCTTCATGACGGTCAGATCCCGTCAATTGACAGATTGCCTGCTCCGTTTCAGGGTGCTGAAATTCTGGCAATTGATAACACCGCAATCGGTGCCAAACTTGTAGCCAGGGCCAATATGCCTTTTGAAAAAATATCGGCCGAGTATCGTCTCGATATCTACGCCATACCCCAGCTTGGTCAGTGGTTTGAGGTTGGTCCTTTTGATTCTGATTGGAGGGGAGCCATGTTCGGGGTTTGTGGGGGAGAAATTGACGCTCACGGCGTGGGGCCCGCAGGCAAACTTCCGGAAAAGGCGGTCCTTGAATATCCCATGCAGGGGTTAAAACTTACCCAGGGAGAAAGGGAATACGCAGCCTGGGCTGTCCAAAACCGGTTGGATGCCGGTTCATCGTATTATGTCCGGATCAAGGGAGAGCCCCAATCTGTTCTATTTGGTACGTTAGCCGAAGGTGACGACGCGGAAGTCTATATTCTGAATCTTCAATAACAGGAATTAACATTCATGATTATTCGTTGCTGAGGTTCTCGATCACCGAAGGTATGCAGAGGTTTTCCAATTTGCCAGGGATTTTGGCGGTTGGGTTTAACCTCCTATAAGGCACTTGCGTATATTATGCCATTGACCACTTTTCACCCACACATACTTGTCCCAGAAAAGCCTGTCGCTTAGATAGTGTTTTTCTCTTTTACTGCGTTTGAGATATTTTTTAAACTGTCCCGGCCCGCCATTGTACATGGCATAAATAATCCGGGCCAGCGTATCGTCTTCAAGCGGGTTTTCAAGATTTAATCTCTTCATTTTTCTTAAAGCATATCTGCAGAAATAGAGATCAATAATTTCGCAGCCAACCATGGCATTATAATGGATATCCCATCTCAGATGATCGTAATTATATATGCCCCGCCACACGCGCTCGTTTATCTGCATCAGACCCACCGATGTCCCGTTGTAAGATCGAAGGTAAACCACGTTTCCTTTTTTAACCCTGAATTGCCGGAAACAACTTTCCTGCCACGCCGAAGCAAGAACAATCAGCCGGTAAAGATCGTAGTAATGATCCGGCATCTTACTCTTTTTCAAAGTGGAATCAGAGGCATCTGTCAACAGGGCCTTTATACGTTCAAGATAAGAATCCAGATCTTCCCGGTAAAAGACCCAATCATTTATATTGTCATTCATTATTGTTGGATCATTTTCTTCCGCCCACGCCTTTGAACAGAAAAGAGGCCTCATATTGAGACCTTTGCATAACGTCCCCTTTTGCCCAATTTCTGCGTCAGGCTCAAATTTTAATCCTCGAAATATCCAACATATTCCTGTGGTTAAATTTTTCGCCTTCCTTGAACTTGAACAAAATTGAACATTCTGCGAAGGCCTCATATTATATGGCAGACGTCTTTTATAATCCCGCATCGACAGGGGCTTTTTATCGTTAGTTTCCAATTTGTCGGAATCAGGTTTTGATTCCGGGGGTTCAAGGCCAAGAATCTTTCCCAGTTCCTCGTTGACGTTGGTATTGTAATCAAGAGTAACCGGTTTCCCCTTGCTTAACAGCCTTGCCATACGGATAAGGCTGTTGCGGTTGATTTCAATCCCTAAATCAAGGCTAACTTTATCTAATGCAATTAAGGTATCGGAAATCGTAAAAAAGGCAAGGTAGCTCATAAGGTCTTTCGACGGTTCATCACACAGGTGATTTCTGAAAACAGGTGATAACTCTTCCCATGCCGTTATGAATTGTTGCCTGACGAAGTCCCTTTCAAGAGTTCCATTTGACAATTCGGAAATAAAAGAATGCCGGGTTTCCAGCAGTGTGTCCAGGAGCACCTGTCGATCATCATCTGATAGAGGTTTCTTAATAAGCGAGTTGAATATGTAAACGAGAAACGAGTCCCATGCCTCCCAGGTCTTTGTGATTTCCTTTATTTCTTCTTCGGAGATGGCTTCCTTTTCGACATCCCTGACTTTTGCGAAAATATCCTCTGTTTCCGCAAGAATGAAAATCCTCAATGCATCAGGATCTGAAAAGACCTTTCCAGTCCTCATGCTGTAAAGCATCTTCTCTGCGAGGAAACGCAAGTCCGGAGGAAATAATTCGGAGATAAGTGATTTCAGTTCTGATACAGGGGGCGCTAAATTGATAGTGATGTGATTTAAATAGTCGTAAACCCAGGTTTCGATAAGTTCCCGGACAATGCCGGTCACTTTTGCAGGTTTATGTTCCCCGTCAAGGATGACGGAATCGATGGTGTCAAATGACAGCGTCCATTTCTTATCTTCAATTTTGGGATCCTGAATTAACAGTAGGTAGCCTTCCCATTTTACAGGCTTAGTGCATTTATTTTTTTGGTAAGTGCCTGCACGGACGTGAACTTTCGTTTCAAAGTGTATACGCGAATTTTTCATCGTAAAACGGGGGTTCGAGATCGTTATTTTTCTGCATCCGTTGTTGACGTTTAGCACTGTTGCCGTCTGATCAGAATCAGTAAAGGCTTTGTAAATAACCAATGATCGCAAGAGTTGATAGTCAATCGTTATTGGCAGCGAAACGGTGGTTCCCGGGACAGCTTTAGCCGGCAAAAGGAAAAGAGAACTCAAAAGCAGTGCAAAACAAAAGACCTGATTTTTTAGATTAAACTTCATTTTGAAAATTCTCACTGAACATTTCGCTTATAGCGAATTATATAATTACGGGGCGCTGCTAAAGTTTAATAAAGATGAAGCATATATGTCAAGGTTGAATACTTTTATTTAAATTATCTGGATAGGGAGGCAAATAAAAAAGGGGCCGTGCAAAATAAGCTGGATGCGGAATCGTCCCGTTATGTCCGTGTCCGGGAGAATATAGGTGTTCCTGTTTAAACCTATTTAATTGGTACCCCCGGCGTGATTCGAACACGCGACGCCCGGATTAGGAATCCGGGAAAACTAATTATTACCAGGGGTTATTTCGTAGCATTAGGTGTTATATATTTCTGCAATATCAGTCTGTTACATGATATTTTATGATATTTTGTGGTATTAAGAAATACCGCTTATACCCACCAATATAACCACCAAAACCCGGATGATAGGCACCTATATAGGCACCAAAAGTTAATATCTGCAAACTATAAATTCAGAAATTTATCAACGGACAATCCTGATTGAGAAATTATAGCTTTAAGGGTTCTTTTTGGTATATCTTTCCCGGGATGGTTAGGAATTACGACTCTCCTTTGATCAGCGACAATTAGAATTCCCGTTTCAAAGGATAGTGTTATGCCATCTTTCTCCCTTTGATGGGAGATGGAGGATTATCATCTATTTTCGGTATTCCTGAAATGATCCGAAAAGTGGTAAACTTTTCCCAGGAATCAGTGGCAGGTTTGGGCAGGAATCTGCCTTTGTTAAAGATTCAGCAGAAAAGCTGCCTTTCAGGCGGCTTCTTTGTGTGAGTGCCTGAAGCGTCAACAATACTCCAGTAATCAAGCATTGTGTACCCGAGTTAACCTTTTCCAAAATATTTCAATGTTTCTTCTCCTTTTTGTGCTGCCCGGTACTTATCTCGCTATACAGGCTCCTGGCTTCAGCATAGATTGCCACATATTCTTTGCTGACCTCCTGTTGTGGTATACGAACGAACATAGTTTCGAGAACACTTTTGCTTGCCTCAAACTCACCAGCGATTTTGTAAAGAAAGGCCAACCCGTAATAAGCGTTGGGAATATTCTCTGCATTGATGGACTTCTTAAACAAAACCTCTGCCCTCTGGAATTCCCCTTTTTCGAGCATCAAGGTAGCATAATTGCAGGCCAGCATTGCATCGTCCGGATGATGTTCCAGGCACATGTCATAATAAAAAGCTGCTACGTCCAGATTATTCTCATTCCGTGCATAGATGTTTCCAAGCGTAATGGCCGCCCAGTGGTCTGTCGGATCAAGTTGCAGGCATTCTTGGAAGAGCTCTTTGGCTTTTTCGGCATTATTCATTTTAAGATACGCCTTTGCCATGTTTCGGCGGGCATCCAGATTTTCAGGTATCACTGCAAGAACTTTCTTAAAAAGCTTCAGGGCCTTTACAAGTTCACCTTTCCGTGCTTCCTTAACGCCCTTATGCAAATTCCGCATTGCTTCACTATGCTTCTCGGGTGTTGCGTTCTGAAACTCAATATGGACCATTCCTCCGTCGATAGTTACATCGATAATCTTGGCGATTACTCCATATACTTTCCGGATACGGTTGATTACATCTTGTTCTGATGATTCAGCAGGGTCGAAGCGCTTACCGGGTGCAACCATGATGTCTTTCAGCGGGATTGATATTTTCATATGAGATGCTTTCAAAGATTGTTCTATTTACTGAAACATAGACTATTTTATAATCTTTGACAACATTGATCTTTCCAATGACAAGATGTTTTGATGTTTTGAAGGTCTTTAAGAAAACCATCTCGAATATTGTGACATCCCTTTAAGTTTCGACGAATTCAGTAACTGTTTTTGGATGATTAAAGAATAAAGATTTGATGTCAAAGTACTCTTACACCTACTTGTGAACGCTCTTGTGGAAATGGCAACCGAGAGATTACCCATTATTTATTGTAGTCGAGATTCTGGGGGAAAGCGTTTGTGTAGCAGATTTCAACCCGTAATACTCAGGAGTGATCGAAGAAAAAAGGAAATGCCCCGGTTATTGACGTCACCTACGAGTCCTCAAAATCGTTTCAAGAGAAAATCAATTATTACCACTTGAAAGTCTCACTTTACTATCTCTTGACAAAATAATATCATGAAGTCAATAAATGGTAATTACAACATAGGGAGAGAAACCATGTTGACGATATCAAAATGGCTTTTGATAATTGCTGGTGCATTGTTAATCTTTGACTCAATATTGATATTTGCAGGCATTCCGAACCCATTATCTCCAAACTTGCCTTTACCCTGTCCAGTGACCTTAATCCTGCTTGGTGCAGGGGTTCTTCTTTTTGCAATCGGCAGCAAGGCTTTCAAAAGTTAGTGAAGTACTCCGGGTTTACAGTAGCGTGTTTTTTAAACCATTCAACTAAGTCTAAATAATTACTTAATATTTCTTGACAAGACATCATAATGGAGTTAGTGGTTTAGCATATCCTACTGATCTTGAACGTATACTACGCGCTTGTGAACAGTTGTAATCACCAAGGGGGGGATTATGGTCTGATCATCTAAAGCCCTGTTTCTCAAAATGAGAGATAGGGCTTTAGTTTTTGTTAGAGGTTTTATAATGCAAATTCAAGGTGTTTGGCTTTTATGAAGAAAGTATATATCCACTGTTCGGCTAAACTACCCGCTTCAGAAGAGAGGATAACATGGCTGCCCCAGTGCACGATCCGGTAGGCTCGATTTGGCGTGTTTGGGATCTCCATTTCCACACGCCCGCCTCCCATGACTACTTGAACATGAGCGTGAAAAACGAGGAGATAGTCGATACCTTGGTAAGCGCGGGCGTATCGGTTGTTGCTATAACCGATCACCACGTCATCGACGTTGAGAGAATTCGAAACCTACAGGCTCTCGGACAGCATCGATTAGTCGTTTTACCCGGGATCGAAGTTCGCACGGATCTTGGTGGGAGCCATAGCATACATCTGGTCGCTGTCTTCCCCGAGGACTGCGACATAGAAGATGTTTGGGACGAGCTCAGGGTCAAACATAAGCTGTCTCAACAGATAGAGGATCGTGGGCACGAAAGCGTTTATGTCGATTTTAAAGAGTTCGCCGATAATGTCCATGAGCTCAAGGGTCTGACAATTGTTCACGCGGGGACTAAGACAAACAGCATCGAGGAGATAGCCAACTCAACCGCATTTAAAATGGCATTAAAGACCGACTTGGCGAGAGAATCTGTAGATATATACGAGATCGCCAATCAAAAGAACATTTCTGCCTATACCAATATCGTTTTCCCTGCTATCGGTAAGGAACTCCCGATGATCCTATGTTCAGATTCTCATCGCCTTTCCGACTACTTGGCTCCGCAATGTTGGCTAAAGGCCGATCCGAGTTTCTATGGTCTATGTCAAGTAATCTATGACTCCCGGAACAGGGTAGAACTCGTCGATAACCCAGCCTGTCTAAAAAGGATCAGGCAAAATAAACCTAAGTACATCAAGTCGCTCTCTTTTTCGAAGACTGAAGACTCGGATCTCACTGAGGTATGGTTTGACGGTGTATCTGTGCCCCTGAACCCAGGCCTCGTAGCAATCATTGGCAACAAGGGAAGCGGCAAGAGCGCACTTGCTGAAACGATCGGCCTGCTGGGCGGTTGCAGGCACGAAGAACATTTCTCGTTCCTACACAGGGACCGCTTCCTGCACGGACGCAAGCCGAAGGGATCGCATTTCACGGCATCGCTCGAGTGGATGGATGAAACAACAACCACCCTTACCCTCAATGAACCCAACGCTAAGTTAGAGGAACGAGTCCGCTACATTCCTCAGAACTACCTCGAGACAGTATGTAACGATTTGCAGATGGCAGAAGATGGAGAGTTTAGTGCACAGTTGGAACAGGTGATCCTTTCGCACGTGCCACGAGAGGAACGTGCAGGCCATGAAACCCTTCGATCTCTCATAGATTATCGAACAGCTGAAATTGAAACGAGTCTTAAACACTCGCGAGATAAAATATTTGAATTAAATGTGAATATTGCGGATATCGAACGTCGACTCAGTCCAGATCACGAGGCTGCGATAAGGCAGAGCTTGGAGTCTAAACGGAACGAACTCAAAGTGTTTAATGACGAGAGGCCGAAACTAGTATCGAAGCCGCCTGACGACGCCGACACGTCTCCCGAGATGAAGGAAAGGATTGCTGAGGCAGAACGTCTTGACACGGAGATTTTGGTTCTGGAGGAACTGGTTCGGACCAATACCCGAAATCAGTTGAAAGAGAAGCAAGCTAGGGTCTCTTGCACAAAACTCTTGCAGGCCATCACTAATTTTGAAAAGCAGTACGAGGATTTACGGACAGTATGGGAACAAGAGAGTGTTGCGGCTGGCGTTGACATGACTGAGGTGGTGCAAGTTACACTAAATCGATCACCTCTTGAGGATCGTCTCAATGCTTCTGGTGATGCCCTGAAGGCCTTACAGGATGAGATGGACCCCTCGACAAAGGGTTCTCTTGCCAACCGCCTATCCCAGACAAAGGAAACACTTAATAAGCTGCGTGAGGAACTAACGGCGTCGGAGCAAGCATATCAGAAATATTTGGATGCGGAGAAGGAATGGTTAGGGGGACAACAGAACATCCTAGGCGACAAAGATACCCCTAAGACAGTTATCTGGTTTGAGCATCAGCTCGACGAGCTTAAGTCGTTGCCGGAAGATTTGAAAGACCTGAAGGCAAAACGCGTCTTGGAGGTCAGTGCTATCTTTTCGAGCATTGAGAAATGGCGAGAAGTTTACAAACAGGCATATGAACCCGTCCAGCATTACATTGATGAGCATGCACTTATGTCTGAGAAAACTCAGTTTGGATTTTCAGCATCAATGACGGATACTGGTTTAAGTCCCGCGTTCTTCGACATCGTCCATCAAGGCCACCGGGGATCTTTTTGCCGAGATGGAGTTGCGACTTTGAGGAAATTAATTGAGGATGCGGATTTTGATTCACACCAAGGAGTCCTTTCATTCATTGGAGAAGTGCTTGAGCACTTCGAGGTTGATAAGCGCCCGAATGAGGGTGTGGCTATTCCTCTTGAAGATCAGCTCAAGGACGGCAGATCACGTGTAGAATTGTACAATCTTCTGTTCTCGCTTGACTACTTGCGGCCGACATATTCGCTTAGCTGGTCTGGCAAGGATCTGGATCAACTCTCACCAGGGGAGAAGGGCACCCTCCTGCTTGTTTTCTATCTACTGATAGACAAGGACACCGGACCATTGGTAATAGACCAGCCGGAGGAGAATTTGGACAACGAAACCGTATTTGGAATACTGGTTCCGTGCATCAACGAGGCCAGGCGTCGGCGTCAGATTGTGCTTGTCACCCATAACCCAAATTTGGCAGTTGTCTGCGACGCAGATCAGATTATCCGCGCAAATTTGGATGTAAATCATCAAAGCCAACTCTCTTATGACTCAGGTGCCATTGAGAACCCAATCATGAGCACTGCGGTGGTCAATGTTCTTGAGGGGACCAAACCCGCTTTCGAGAAGCGAGAGCACAAGTACGTCGCCGCGATGCCGGACTGGTTGATATAGTCTCATCAATGATAGCGGGGCCTCAATGTTGGGATGGCATATCTAATGAATAAGATTTCTCAAAGATTATGTAGTGATCTTATGAAGGAAACTATAAATGAATCAATAGAAAATTACTTCTCGTTAGATGGATATTATGAACTTTGGGATTGGGTTAATAGTAAGAATTTATGGAGTAACAAAGAATTTAGAGAATGTTTTAGAAAACAGAGGCATAATCTTGCTGCAGCAGTATGCAAATATTTAGAAATGATACAAGCAACTGACAATAAAGGAACCCGCATGCCTATGCCTGGTGATGGCAGCGTTGATCCCTGATTACGGAAAGAAATATACAATAGTCCGATCTCAATTGGTTTCCTTGACTACAGGAAGGCATGCACTTTTTCCTTAAGCGGAAAAATACATGGTTCAGCTCTGCACATTTCAAACCGCATTCAATGATCTGGCCCGATAAGATTACGTGAAGACTTGTATTTGCTGTACGTAACATAATCTGATTTTCTTATTGATGTTAAGCTGTTAA
>CAZGAK010000002.1:0-99165 GCA_964523565.1 uncultured Syntrophaceae bacterium
CAGGAAGCTATACGTAACATATCCTGAATTATCTTTGGGAGGAACACATAGGGTCTGGCCTTCACTGTTTACAAAATCAATTTCAGGGACGGGTTGGCATTTGTTCAGACGCGGCATGGGTTAAAAACAAGATAATGGAGGGCCGAAGATGGGAGTGAGAGGGGGAATTAGAGGGGTCTACGAAGTCAATCCGGGGTCAAATTTTTATTATTGACAATCATTATGACAAGTTGTTTATTGTAAAGAATAAAGGCCCCCTCATTTCCCAAAATAACTGTATGGTCTCACAAGAGGTTTTCCTATGGCTAACGTTTATAGAATTGTATTGGGAATGTGTAATGTATATCTCGTCAGGAAAATGATCATTGCATCCTCATTGACGCCGGGAATGCTCATAAAGAAAAACAATTTGCCAGGGAACTCAAAAAATACCATCTTATTCCCCGAGCAGATAGAAATCGTTGTTACCGGGCGCTACGCGCCCGGTAACGCCAGGCTGAGCTGATGCTCTCATCGGCCCGTTGATATCGGCCCGTTCGGGGAACGGGCCCTACCGGGGAAGGCAATTATCGTACCGGACAGTATTGGCGCAGTCCCCAATTGCGCAGAAGAAAATATGAAACATCAAGAAAAATATCTTGATCAATAAGCAACTGTGACTTTATAAGATATTAAGAAACCTTTGCAAAAGGTCTCTCTTTGGGGTGCGAACGCCCCAAACCCCAAAAAAGGAATAGGATTATTGATAACCCATAAATTCGCATAGAGACGAATTTGAGAGTTTTGCATGTTATGCAAACCTTTCAGAATGAAGGCGTAGAATGCAAAACGAAGTAAAAACCGTTTCAGGAAATATTGTTGACGTGTTCAACTCTAAAATATATCCCGGAACACTGCACATTTCCAACGGTAAAATAGTCGATATCATACAAGAACAGAAATACTATAAGACGTATATTATACCCGGATTTGTAGACTCCCATATCCATATTGAGAGCTCCATGCTGACGCCATCAGAGTTTGCAAGGGCGGCGGTCGTTCACGGAACTGTAGCCACAGTATCCGATCCTCATGAAATAGCAAATGTCCTGGGCATTGATGGCGTAAAATATATGATTGAAGACGCCAAAGCGGTACCGATGAAGTTTTATTTCAGCGCCCCTTCCAGCGTTCCGGCTACACCCTTCGAAACTTCCGGAGCGGACCTTGATCCGGAAAAAGTTGAACAACTCCTGAGATTGAGTGAAATCAAATACCTGGGAGAGGTAATGAATTTTCCCGGAGTCATACATGGTGATCCGGATGTCATGAAGAAGATTCACAGCGCAAAAAAATATTCAAAAGTTATAGATGGTCATGCCCCCGGACTAAGGGGCAGGGACCTTAAAACGTACGTTGCGGCAGGGATATCCACAAATCATGAATGCCTGTCTATAAATGAGGCACTTGAGGATCTTCGCTCAGGAATGAAGGTTCAAATCAGAAAAGGATCGGCAGCCGACATCTTTGAAGAATTTATTCCAATCCTGGAAGAGCATTATGACCTCTGTATGTTCTGCAGTGATGATAAACACCCTGATGATCTCATCAAGGGTCATATAAATGAAATGGTAAGGGGGGCAATTGATCATGGTATTGATGCCATGAAAGTTCTCAGGGTTGCATCTGTCAATCCTGTTCTGCACTATGGGTTAGATGTCGGGTTACTCCGCGTCGGGGATTACGCGGATTTCCTCGAAATAGACAATCTCAAAAATGTCAGCATACTGAAAACTTATATTAACGGGGAAATCGCAGCCAATGACGGAAAATCCCTGATATCGAGAAAACAATCAAAAATTGTCAACAATTTTAAGGCACAAATAAAAGAAATCACTCATTTTTTTCTTCCATATTCAGGAGGCAAAATAAACGTCATAGAGGCCATTGACGGTCAACTGGTAACGGACAAACTGGTAATAAATCCGAAGGTGGATGCTGGTAATGTCATATCGGATGTTGAGAGAAATATTCTAAAAATTGCAGTTGTCAATCGTTATTCTGATGCAAAGCCAGGCTTAGGCTTTGTCAAAAATTTCGGTCTGAAAAAAGGCGCGATTGCATCCAGCGTAGCCCACGACTCTCATAATATCGTAGCAGTTGGAGTAAATGATGAAGAACTGTGCAAAGCCGTTAACCTGATCATTGAAAAACAGGGAGGTATTGGCGCTGTATCCGGGGACAGGGAAATGATACTTCCTTTGCCGATTGCCGGAATCATGAGTGATGAAGACTACCTGACCGTGGCAGAAAAATACACAAAGATTGATAAAATGGCCAAATCCATGGGTTCAAAACTACGGGCACCTTTTATGACACTATCTTTCATGTCCTTGCCCGTTATTCCGAAGCTCAAGCTTACCGATAGAGGGCTTTTTGATGTTGAAAAATTTGAATTTATTGACGTTATTGATAAGTTGTGATGTTATGGAAATTGAGAAATTTGTTTGGCTGCAGGGTGGGTGCCGGGAAACAAGAATAAAGTGTGACAGTTTTTTGAAAGGAGATCTTAATGAAGATTTTCATGACAGGAGGTACCGGCTTTGTAGGTGCCACCCTCACGAAAGAACTGATCGGACAGAGGCACAATGTAACTATTTTGACCCGGGGCATCAAAAAGGGGCTTACACTCCCTGAAGGTGCCTCCTTCCTTGAAGGAGATCCAACAAAAAGAGGGCCCTGGCAGGAAAAAGTTGCAGAACATGACGCATTTATTAACATGGCAGGTGCCTCCATCCTCAGCCGCTGGAGTAACGAAAGAAAGAAGGAAATCAGGGACAGCCGCATTTTGACGACCAATCATCTTGTAGAAGCCATGGCGGGACGAAAGGGAAAGGAAACCCATTTACTCAGCGCTTCTGCCGTGGGCTATTATGGTTTTCATGGAGATGAAACCCTTGACGAAAGCAATTATGGAGGGACCGATTTTCTCGCTTCCCTCTCTGCTGAATGGGAGGCAGCCGCCCTTGGCGCTGAAAGATACGGTGCAAGAGTGGCGCTCTGCCGTATCGGGGTTGTCCTGGGGAAGAAAGGCGGTGCCCTTGGAAAAATGTCTTCGGTTTTTAAGTTTCATTTAGGAAGTCCATTAGGCAGTGGCAAGCAGTGGGTTTCCTGGATTCACGAACAGGACCTGGCAAACATCTTCCTTTTTTTACTTGAGAATAAGAATCTGGAAGGACCTGTTAATTGCACAGCACCTGATCCTGTTCGAAACAGGGAAATGGCGGAAATTTTAGGAAAAGTTCTTGGCAAGTCCACGTTTTTGCCGCCCCTGTCCCCTTTCTTCGTCAAGATGACACTTGGTGAATTAGGCAATATCGTCCTGAAAGGCCAGAGAGTTATCCCGGAAAAACTTTTAAAGAACGGTTTCGCTTTCGCATTTCCAACAATGGAAGAGGCCTTGAATGATATATTTTTGAAATAATTTTATGATATAATAAATAACATTGCTTATTCGCGTTCATATCCGTAATCAATTGCAAAGGGGGACAAAGCATGATTATCAGATGCTGGGGGGCGAGAGGATCAATACCCGTCTCAGGATCGGAATATCTGAAACATGGAGGTGATACGACGTGCATTGAGATCCGCACGAAAAACGACGAAATAATTATCGTTGATGCCGGGTCTGGCATCAGGAGACTGGGGAACAAGCTCCTTGCTGAAAACCGCCGCGAATTCACTATGCTTTTTACTCATGCCCACTGGGACCATCTCATGGGATTACCTTTTTTTAAACCTTTGTATTCCTCGAAAACCCGGATAACTATCTGCGGTTGTCCCTTCGCCCAATCCACTGTAAAAGAGATGATTTCGCGTGTTATGAGCCCTCCATACTTTCCGGTAAATTTTGACGACATTCGTGCCAAAATAACATACGAAGGTGAATGCAAAAACAGCTTCTCCATAGATTCAACAACAATAACCCCAATATCCATAAGTCATCCGAATCAAGGTCTGGGATATAAATTCGTTGAAGACGGGAATTCCTTTGTTTTTCTCACAGATAACGAATTATCTTTCAGGCACCCGGGCGGGCTTGATTTTCAGGATTATTGTTCTTTTTCCTCTCATGCCGACCTTCTCATTCATGACGCCGAGTATACGGAAGAAGATTACAAAATGACAAAAGGCTGGGGACACAGCGTTTATAAGGACGCCCTCTCGTTAGCTCTGGAGGCAAATGTCAAGAAACTTGGCCTGTTCCACCATAATCAGGATAGAACTGATGAAGGTGTGGATCAGATTGTTGAAGATTGCCATAAAATAATTGAGGAAACACACTCATCTTTAGAATGCTTTGCCGTTTCCGATGATATGGAATTTAGATTATAAAAAATGGAACTTTTATTACTCAAAGACATCTTTATTATATTTTGCCTGTCGATTTTCGTCCTCTTTCTTTGCCTGAGGATTAAATTACCAGCCATTGTAGGTTTCCTTATTACAGGTATATTGGCAGGACCTCACGGATTTGGATTTATTCAAGCTGTTCATGACGTCGAGATTATGTCTGAAATCGGTGTTGTCCTTTTACTTTTTACAATTGGACTCGAATTTTCAATAAAAGATCTTCTGAAAATCAAGAAATCGATTTTGCTCGGTGGTTCCGTACAGGTCCTCCTTACGATCCTGACAGTTTTCTTCATATCTTTAAAAGTAGGACAAACGCTGAGCCAATCGATCTTTACAGGTTTTCTTATATCACTGAGCAGTACGGCCATTGTCCTCAAACTGCTGCACGAAAGGGCTGAAATTGACAGCCCCCACGGACGTACGTCCCTTGGCATATTGATCTTTCAGGATGTTATTATCGTCCCCATGATGCTTTTGACACCTCTTTTAGCAGGAGTAGAAGGAAATCTGAGTGAATCTCTCTTCATTCTCATGATCAAAGTTGTCGCCATCCTTCTGCTTGTCATGGCAAGCGCAAAGTGGCTTGTTCCGGTGATCCTATATCAAATTACGCGTACCCGAAATCGTGAACTTTTTCTACTGAGCATTATCGTTATATGCCTGGCAATTGCAGGGTTAACATACAGTATGGGTCTGTCTCTTGCCCTCGGTGCCTTTTTGGCGGGGCTAATAATATCTGAATCGGAATACAGTTACCATGCTATGGGAAACATTTTACCCTTCAGGGATGTTTTTATCAGTTTCTTTTTTGTATCTATCGGAATGCTTCTGAATCTGGATTTCCTTTCCCGGAATATTGGTCTGATTTTGTTAATTACACTGGGAGTCCTGGCCTTAAAAACGATCATTGCAGGCTTCACAACATATATACTTGGATATCCTCTTCGTACAATACTCCTCGTCGGATTTGCACTCAGCCAGGTGGGCGAATTTTCTTTCATTCTCTCTAAAACGGGGCTTGAATACGGCTTATTAGCTCAGGGAAATATTTATCAACTATTCCTTGCCGTTTCTGTCTTAACAATGGTTTCGACACCTTTTATTATTTCCCTTTCACCCCGGATTGTGGACGTTACCATGCGATTGCCTCTCCCGAGAAAGTTAAAATCGGGATTGCACCCTGCTCAGGCAATAAATGATCTTATAAAAAAAGATCATTTGATAGTCATCGGCTTCGGAATAAATGGAAGAAATGTAACGCGAGCCGCAAAAACAGCCGGCGTTCCATATGTCATTATCGAAATGAATCCGGAAACGGTACGTGTTGAAAAAAACAAAGGAGAACCCATTTTTTATGGCGACGCAACTCATGAAGCCGTTTTAGAACATGCAGGGGTTCACAATGCACGGATTGTAGTGATAGCTATTGCCGATGCGGCGGCAACGCGTAAAATTATATCACTTGCCCGAAGGCTGAACCGCAATATCCACATTATTGCGCGAACCCGTTTTCTTCAAGAAATGGAGCCTCTCTACGAATTGGGAGCAGACGAAGTTATTCCGGAAGAGTTCGAAACGTCGGTTGAAATCTTTACACGGGTCCTGGTCAAATACCTGATACCGAAAGATGAAATCGAACGATTTATAAGTGAAGTCCGTTCAGGTGGTTATCACATGTTCCGAAGTCTGTCACAGGAAGCATCGTCTTGCTCCGATTTAAAACATTGCCTGCCTGATATAGAAATCAATACACTTCGGATAGGTGAAAAATCGCCCATTGTGGGAAGGACTTTGGCTGAAACAGAAATGAGAAAGAAGTATGGCGTTACCATCCTGGCAATACGAAGGGATGGAAAAACGATATCCAATCCGGACGTAGACATAGAATTTGTTGCAGGAGACATCCTGTTTGCCATCGGGACACCGGATCAATTTGCCAAAATATCAAATTTGTTCTATGAATCTGAATAAAAGATGCTGTTTACTATCCAAATAAACCAAATACAGGAAGGGAATAAAAATGCAGGTTTTAGTAATGTATTATTCAAGAACAGGTAACACTCAAAAACTGGCGGAAGCGATTGCAAAAGGAGTAGGGCAGGTTGAGGATGTAAAATGTGTGATAAAGCCGGTGCATGAAATTACAACGGATGATTTTGTATCTTCCGACGGTATAATTGCAGGCTCTCCCGTTTACTTTGGAACTATGGTAGCTGACTTGAAGGAAATCTTTGACAAATTTGTCGGTGTACGCAAAAAGATGGAAAACAAAGTAGGAGCCGCCTTCGCGACTTCAGCCGATCCATCCGGCGGGAAGGAAACGACGATGATGTCAATTATCCAGGCCTTTTTGATCTATGGAATGATCATTGTGGGAGATCCCATAGCGGCAACGGGTCACTACGGTGTTGCCTGCACCGGCGCCCCTGACAAAAAAACTGCTGAAAACGCTGCCAAACTGGGGAAAAGGGTTGCCATGCTGGTCAGGAAATTAAAAAGTTGATTGTTTGCCCGGCAAATTCAAGTTTCATAAGGAAGGAGAATACAATCTATGCTTTCTTTAGAAAACACAATGCTGCTTGTTATTGATGTTCAGGGAAATCTTGCGCAGGCAATGTATGAAAAAGAGTTTCTAATCGAAAATCTCAAGAAGATCATCAAAGGAGCGCACGTATTTGACATCCCCATTTTGCTTACTGAACAGATTCCGGAAAAACTGGGTCCCACCATGCCCGAACTCGCCGGACTTCTTGCCGATGTTCAACCCATACATAAATCAAGTTTCAGTTGCTGCGATGACGAGGGTTTTATGAAAGAATTGAAGTCAATAAATCGGGGACAGATCCTTGCTACGGGGATTGAAGCTCATGTTTGCGTGTATCAGACAACCATTGATCTCATTGACTTAGGCTACGAGGTCAGTTTAGTAGCAGATTGTGTTTCTTCAAGAACACTCATGAATAAAGCCATCGGCACAGAGAGCATGACCAATAAGGGGGCGAAACTGACCAGCACAGAGATGGCGCTTTTTGAACTTATGAAGATTGCAGAGGGAGACAAATTCAGCAAAATGATCAAAATAGTCAAATAGGAACAGCATAAAAACCTGTCACGAAAACTTCGGGCGGGGATAAACCCCGCCCCTACAAACGAAGGTCAATGGAAATCAGCTCAATAAATCACGGTAAAACCCTTACGGGTAAACTCCAAATAAAGCATCTAATTGTATGAAAAAGTAGTAAGGAAAGTTTCCTCAAATGAAACCAGTTTATCTCGATTATAACGCGACGACCCCTATTGATAGTGAAGTTGCTGAAGCCATGATGCCTTATATGGAACAATATTTTGGAAATCCATCCAGCCTCCACTGGTACGGCATTCAGTCTAAAAAAGCTGTCCAGAAGGCCCGAAGTCAAGTCGCCCTTCTCCTGAATTGCAAACCCGAAGAGATTATTTTTACAAGCGGAGGAACAGAATCAAACAACTTTGCCATCAAGGGGGCAGCTCTTGCCAATCGAAATAAAGGCAATCATATCATTACCTCAACCATCGAACATCCCGCAGTAACGGAGGTATGTAAATATCTCGAAGCCGGCGGTTTTCAGACAAGCTATATTCCCGTAGACGAAACGGGGCTTATAGACCTTGTCAAATTGGAAAAATCAATAACATCACAGACAATTTTGATTACAGTCATGCACGCCAATAACGAAGTGGGAACCATTCAACCAATTCAGGAAATTTCAGAGATCGCAAGAAAACACGGGATTATTGTCCATACAGATGCCGCTCAATCGGTCGGGAAAATCTCAACAGATGTTAATGAACTCGGTGTGGACCTCCTCTCTGTAGCGGGGCACAAGATATACGCACCGAAGGGAATCGGCGCCCTTTTTGTCCGTGAAGGAATTCAGCTTGAAAAATTCATGCACGGTGCCGGTCACGAACGGAACATGAGGGCAGGCACAGAAAACGTCCTGGAGATCGTCGGACTTGGAAAGGCCTGTGAAATAGCAAAGCTGGGGTTGAAAAGGAACATTACACATATGAAAGAAATCCGGGATCGTCTTTACAATGGATTGAAAGAGAAGATAAAAAATATCAGACTAAACGGCCACCCCGAAAAGCGCCTTCCCAATACCCTGAGTATCGGTTTCCGCAATATTGAGGCATCCTCTCTCCTCAACGAGTTGATAATTGCAGATATTGCCGTATCGGCCGGCTCGGCTTGCCACGCCGGGTCAACGACCATCTCTCATGTACTCGCCGCCATGAATGTTCCCATGGAATTCGCAAGAGGAACGCTCCGCTTATCGACCGGCATTATGACGACAGAAGGGGAAATTGATCGGGCAATCGAAGTTATTTCGGAGGCGGTTCAGAAATTGTAAGAATCAATCAATGCTTGATGTATATTTTCTAAGGAGGACTGAATCGGGTCAGGTACCTCACAACGTACCAATCGCCAGGGCCGGCTTCCCGGACTTCGTTTGAATATAGAGAAGATCGTCTTTGCAATGACATATGCGCAGTCGCACTTTATCTTTACCGTCCTGGCGGATATAGCCTTCAGACAATAGTTCACCAATGTTCAGTCTGAAGGTGCCGACAAATGCGGCAGACTCATCTCTCCCTCTCTTCCAGAAGAGGTTAAGGTATAGTGGATCTTGAGTGAGGGGGACAGCTATGTGATAATGATGATCAATATCGTCATTGCCGGTCCAATGACGGTACTTCTGCAGGAATGACGCCTGTTCAATTCGACTCACGAAATGCTCGAATTGCAATAGGGGATATTTTTCTTTACGCATTCTTCAGATAACCTCCAATGAAGGAAGTCATGAAGGAAAGTTTACATTAATATGTGTAAAAACGTCAACAGACCTGTTAAATATTCGTTATAATAAGACATGAATATATCAAATGGTCAAGTCATTTCTCTCTAAAAAAATGGCAAGATAAATCTGCTTGACACTTGGCAAGAGATTTATAAGACTACTGGATAAATGAACTGCCCCGCGGCAAGCGTCTGGAAATCAGACCCCCAACGATTAAATTTTGAACTTTTTACCGGAGGATGTATTATGGATAAAATTCCGATTACCAGAACGGGATTTGAAAAATTGAAAAAAGACCTAGCATATTTGAAGAATGTAGCAGTACCCGAAAATATAAAAGATATTGAAGAAGCCAGAGCCCATGGTGATATATCGGAGAATGCCGAGTATGAAGCTGCGAAAGAAAGACAATCGTTTATCCAGGGAAAGATACAGGAAATCAATAATAATCTGGCCACTTCCGTCATTATTGATACAAAAGATCTAACCGATGATAAAGTTGTTTTTGGTACAACCGTTACTATAGAAGACTTGAAAACAGAAGAAGTCACGAAATATAAACTCGTCGGACCCTTTGAATCAGATATAAACGAAAACAAGATATCCGTGACCTCCCCCATCGGAAAGGCCCTTATCGGGAAAGAAGTAGGTGACGAAGTCAGGGTCCATACACCTGGCGGCATCAGAGAAATTGAGATTGTGGATATATCTATAGAGTCATAAGCCAATTGCATGAGAATTTACAATGATACCAACTTGACTGTTTCATAAGAAGTCATATCAATAACTTTATCCCCAAAATAATCATTGACAAGGATGGGGACTTTTCTATAAACTCCCAACATCCTGACTTGTTTCATTTACTCGTCTCGATTGTGTAATTACTTACATTTACAGTTATTATTATAATTTTGACGAACAACCAGGGTTAGATAGATTTTGCATTCTATTTAAAATTCAACAAGAGGGAGGGTATATTAAGCATGAGAAAAAGCTTACTGTTTTTAGGGTTGCTCTTTGTTGTTCTTATTACTTTCGGCTGCGCCGGTATGGGCGGAGAAACCAAAAAGGACGAAGAAAGCACGGCTGCGAAGCTGCCTGCCTACTCGGGATCAAAAATCACAATTGCTATTATGGACTTTCAAACCAAGGTTCCAGGTCATGACTGGAGGCTCGGACAGGGGGCGTCTGATATGTTGGCCACCGCGCTTTGGAAAACCAAGAAGTTCAGAGTTTTTGAGCGCAACAAACTTGCCAGCATTATGAAAGAACAGGGACTTCAGCAGAGTGGTGCCGTTAATCCTTCTACGGCTGTTCAAATTGGTAAGCTTATCGGCGTTAAATATATTCTCACCGGAGCGGTTACCGAGTATGGACAATCTCAAACCGGAGTTCACGCCGGCGGTTACGTAAATGTGGGCAAGAAGGGTTACAGCGCTGCTGTTGATGTACGTGCAGTCAGTGTAAAAACCGGTGAGATCGCTTTTGCAGACTCCGGAGAGGGTACGCTGAAAAGCACACATGTGATGGTTTTAGGATTTGGCGGAGGCGAGAAATTTGATCAGAAAAAAGCAACGAGATCCATGCGCATGGCCATTGAAGACGTAATGAAAAAAATCTATATTGAACTTGACTGACAAGTAACTAACAACTCTTTCCACACAGATGTCGCACCGGGGCAATCTTCATTGATCCGGTGCGACTTTCTTTATAAGTTCCTCCGCGACAAAACACAAAATCTTTTACTACCTCCCCCCTTCCATTTTGTGAGACCTTTGTATAACGTTCCCTTTTGCCCACTTTCTGCGCCTGCCCTGTGGAATGCGAAGCCTATTCCTCTGGGGTCAGGCTCAAATTTTAATCCTCGAAATATCCAATATATTCCTGTGGTTAAAATTTTCCCCTTCCTTGAACTTGAACAAAATTGAACATTCTGCAAAGATCTCTTTGGTTGACCCACAAAAACAGAGTGAGAAATCTTTTCTGCCTTGACAAAGGTTTTATTTTAGTCTAATTTTTAAACAATTAAATATCTTATCTTTGAAAAATCGGGGCTACCTTTTCAATTGTATCAATGAGTCGATCTCAGGACATCCCGGTAGTGGAGATTTACCCTGAAAGAGGCATCCAGATTATAACCATAAAGGGGTGGGATTATGAAAATCAGTTTGAAATCAAAAAAATGTAATAAATTGACAACAACCGTAATGGTTTTGGCTTTGGTGATTTTTATTACATACATAAGCGGATGTGTAAGTACCTCCGGCACAGCTATGAAAAGCCACCAGGAATCCATGGGAAGTGTGATGGAAAATGAATACGTAATTCCCAAAAAACCAATAGATCGGCATTACATAGGCTGCGCATGGTCAAAACAGTTCGGCCCCATAGAAGATCCTTCAGTAGCAGATATTCGCATCAGAAAAGAAAAATCGTTCAGTAATATGCAACAGGATTTCGCCGTCAAAACAGGTCTGGGTTTAGGTGGTCAAATTATTGCCGGTCCTAAAGCAGAGGCTGGAATCTCCGGTTCAAGAAAGAAAAAAGCAAATCTGGGCGGCGTAGAAATCATCAAACCATTTTCTCTGGCGGATATCCCCTTTGAACCTAAAATTCCTTATATTACGGAGGCACTGCGCCTCGCCAATTTCAAGCTTAAAGAAGAAAAAGCCTCCAAGGCATCAATCAGCGCCACTGCCGGCACAGCAATTGGAAGTGGAACTGCCCTTGCCGAAGCAGGTTCTGAAGGAAAAAGAGGAACAGAAGGTGAAGGCCTAGTTGTAGCCTACAAGCTTCATACTATTGATCCCGGAAATTATGAGAAAAATGATTCAGGCAGCCTGCCACTGGAATTAAATAAGATGCTGGAATTCCCTGAATCCCAATTATTCGTTAAAGCCCAGCTTAACTGCATTGAGGCCGGCGGTAAAAGGTCACTGCCCAGAAACACAATATGGTCTTGCGCGCGTGCTGACGCCAAGAGCCGCAATATGATTGCCGCATGGTTTGTGAAGTTAAAATCCACGGACCCGAAAAAGAAATCTATGACCATCGCCTTTCCTGCTTTTCCCAAAATCGAAGATTGTTACAGCTATAGCGGCACAATTTATTCCAGAATCGACCCACTGACCGACAAAATTCACCGTCAGAAAATAAATATCACCATTATTGATGCGGATGTTTCCGATAGCCTTCAACCGACAAATTTTGATGCCCGGATTTCTGTTATCGATGAGTCCTTTAAGATTAAATTGGTAAAGCCAGGCAAAATACAATAACCTGAAAAGTCCTCGAATCCCTCAATGTTTGGGAACATCACTGAATTTGCGCATCGAGGCACAAGGTAACTGAACTGAAACATGAGGCATTTGTCTGAACATTTTCAAAGGAGTTAGACGATGAAACGATCACTTTTTTTAAGGTTGATATTAATTATTCCTGCTTTGATCTTACTTGCCGGCATAAATTCTTATGCAAGAGAAAAACCTGATATTATTCAATATGATGCAACCTATCTCGAAGATGCCATAAGTGTAAATGTGCACTGGCAATCTCCAAATCCTGTTGTAATGGTCAAAGTTTCTGCGGGCAAAGAACAAAAAGAGATAGAGGTCGACGAATACGATAACAGAAGAAATCCTTATGGTTATTCAGGCGAGGTAACCGTTGTTGTAAATTTAGAACCCGGGGTAGAACGAAAATATGTCAATTATGTTATTCAACTGAAAGATGACATCGGCCAGAGAAGCAGACAGGTTATCGGAAAAATTAAGTTAGCGAAGGCGGTATCCGAAGCACCACCTGAAGAAGCGCCGCCTGAAGAGCCACCAGCGGAAATTGGACAACCGCAACCAACTGACATTGTTGACAAGCTTATTGCTATCGCAGAACGCCATGACTCCGCGCCATTTATGAACAAAGTCAAGATTAACCGCATTAGCGAAGGCAAAGTAAACTTTACATCGAAGGCAAGCGACGACAAGGGCTTGAGAGAGGTTATCTTCCGTATTTATGATAAAGGCGGAAATATGGTCAAGGAACAGGTTCTGACAGATCTTGGCACAATCTGGCAGGGAACGACCAAAACTTTCACGCTTGCGGATGGAAATTATAAAATTATCGCTCAGGCGGTTGATACTTCGGGAAACAGATCCAGGGAGAAGATTGAAAAGTTCACTATCACCGGAGCTGGCTCTCAACAAACGGGTTCTGAAAAAACAGGCTCCGAAGACGCGGGCACAGGAGACACGGGCGCTGAGGAAACAGACACAGGAGACACGGACCCAGGTGAAACAGACACCGAAGAACCGGATACAGAAGACTAGAGTCGTGTCAAGTCTTGAGTGTCATTGCGAGCGAAGCGAAGCAATCTCCTGCTACTGGGAGCTAACTTGGCATAATCCAAGAGATTGCCACGGCCTTCGGCCTCGCAATGACGAAGGCTTGTGCGTCATTGCAAGCTTGCCACGACACTAGGGCACCGGGGAAACAAGCGCCGTGGAACCGGATTCCGGGGAAACAGGCACGAAGGCTAAAATCATTAAACTAAAGGGTTTCATAGGTGTAAAAAAGATCCCCGTAAAACAGTTTATCAAATAATGCGTGCAATATAAGTCTTGTTTTGTTTAAGTCAACAAACAGTTACGATGTTGAATATGGAGAGGTAATTCCTGATGAAAAGTAAACTCTTTATTCCTTGTGTTATACTCATTGTATTCAGCTTGGGGTTTTTATACAGTGCTAACGCCCAGGAGGAGCTAAATGGTGAAGTCAACTGGAGTAGTGGGTACGTCAGTGGAATCGGATACGGAACAGCCGAGCCGAGCGGAAACAGGGTCATCGATAAACTCAAGGCGTTAAGAGCCGCAAAGGTACTCGCACAACGTGATCTTCTTGAAAACATAAAGGGTGTCAGAGTCGATTCGCGAACCACGGTTGAAAACATGATGGTGAAAGAAGATATTATTAGAACCCAGGTAGAGGGAACAATAAAAGGCGCTCAAGTAGTCAAAAGATATTTCAAATGGATGGAAGGTAATGTTCCTCTGGCCACTGTGGAAATGCGTGTGTATCTGAGCAGTGACATGGACAGTCAAAGATCATATCACTCCCTCATTAATACATTAAATCTGGAACACAAATACAATGCTCCCCCTGTGCCTCTACCGAGCATACCAAAACAAGCTGCTTCCTCTGGCGAGCCCAAAATTTCCTATGATTCAAGCAAACCGGTTACGGGCGTTGTAATCAATCTGGGAGGTCGATTCTTTGAGAGAGTTCTCCTGCCGGTGGTCGGCATAGAAACAAAAGACAAGAAGTCCGTAACAATCTATTCTGTAAAAAGTGTAGATCCTAAGGTCATTCGAACATATGGTGTGGCACGTTACTCGGACACAGTAAACGACGCCAGGAAAATATCCTATCTTGGTGACAATATATTAATAGTTCCTGCAACCCTGGTGACAAACGACAATACGATCATCATTGGAGGAGAAGGGGCACGTACCATAAAAGAGACGATACGTTACGATAACAATTACCTGGAAGATGCCAAGGTCGCGATTACTTCACGCTAATCGTCATCCCGAATAAGTTTCTCACATTTTTGAAATCATTTAGACTGTAAAAGCAGGTTTCCAGATTTTTCATTCTGCCTTATCAGGTAAAACATCAGTTATATGTAATATATCAATTCACTAAGAAAATTAAAAAAGCAAAATGAAAGTGTCTATGCAATGAAAGATGACAACAAATCATTGAAAAATATCCCTCAGTGGAGTGTCTTTGTCATATGTTTCTCGATAATGTTATTTCTCACGGTTGGATTTTCCTTAGCTAGCAATATGATTGACAAAGATCAGGCATGGGAAATAGTAAAAAAAGAGTGTCTTGGTGGAGTTCTGATCGATAAGGCAGTATACATTTCACATGAACCACTTAATGCCGGTAAGGAAATTAAAAGCTGGGAACGCACATATAAGGTGCCTGATGAATTCGAGCAGGTGTGGCTATTTTTTATTGACGACCAGCCGGAGGCAAACTGGGAGCATTCATGCCGATATATTTTTGTTGATACTAAGAGCGGAAAATATCACATCATAAAAGCACGTACACCCCCTGAGAATATGGACCGGATGAAAAAGGTTTTCCTGGAAGAATGACGGACAGAGAAAAACCAACTGTTGTTAAAAAATGTTTAGAAAGGAGATTATGTTATGACTTCGAAATCAAAATTTCATAAAAGGATTTTGCCAATAATAGTGATAGTTCTTTCTATCGTGTTCTTTTTTGGTTTCGCCAATACTGTAGCAGCTGCAAATAAAATGGTTAAAGCAAAACCAGGTGCTGTAGCGTCAGCACAGAAGGGACTTGCCCTTAATCAGGCCAAGCAGATAGCCATTACAAAAATTTATAAAGGAAAAATCGGCAACAGAGCCCTGTTTGCGAACCCGGCATTCAAGCAGAGCGGCACCAGGATTGCGAGCTGGAGAGATCCAAACAAGTTGATAGTGAACAAAGACTCCTGGTTCTTCTTCGTAGACGAACAGCCGGGAGCAAACTGGGAACATAAGGCAAGTTATATTCTTGTTGACAAAACTACCGGTGCGGTACGAAATGTTCGCGCAACAACACCACCGTTAGAAATGCTCAAGTTAAAGCCTTTAAACCCTAAAGCAGTCGCTCAACTAAAAATCCTCAAGCAAAATGTACAGATACTTCGTCAAAAGATAATTGTTAAACCCATACGTATATTAAAAAAGAAAAAATATGCAGTGCTGCTAAGCGGTGGTCATGATGCTTATTACAACTACCAGCGTTACTGGAATGACCTCCAGTTTATTTTCAAGGCACTCAAAGAAAAGTATGGTTATACAGATTCCGAAATTATTGTTCTGTATGCCAACGGCACACATAGCCCTAACGGTGATTTTGATGGAAACGGAACCAACGATATCGACTATGCTGCAACTAAGGCTAACCTGACCCAGGTTATTAACAACGTTGCGATAAATATCGCGAGTAATGGCAAGTTCTTCTTCTATTCGACCAACCATGGCGGAGATGAAAGTGGTGCACACAATGTTAATCTTACCTTATGGGGAGAATCAATATTGGACAGTGAATTTGCCAATCTTACTAAAAAGATAAAATGCGATGAAGCCATCTATGTGATGGAGCAATGTCACAGCGGTGGTATGATGGATAACCTGCTTAATGCCCAGCCAAGACCCTGCACAAATCCCAGAGTGTGCGTTATGACGGCAGCAAGGCATGATGAATCCTCCTGGTCATGTGACACGGAAGGACAATATGATGAGTATGTGTACCACTGGACGTCTGCGGTATACGGCAAAACCCCCGGCGGTACTTCAGTAAATGCTGACACAAATGGTGACGGTGCCGTAAGCATGAGTGAGGCCCATGAGTACGCGAAGAAGAAAGACAGCCGCAATGAACATCCACAGATAGGTTCATGCGTAACCGGTGCGTGTAATACAACCCTGGCAATCGCGACACCGATCAAAGACGATTGCATCGGTTTTAACCCCGGGAGTGCTACCGTAAAGAAAATCAATGGTAGATGGAAGATCGTTGACGGCAGCCACCAGATGTTTGAATTCGGAAAAGAGAAAAATGAAGCGATTAAGTCACTAAAGATTATAAAGTATTACAAGATGAATCAATCCTGCTTTGTAGGACGTCCGAAGGTCTCATTCAAATATCTCCTGGTTAATGGCAGGACACCGAGTGGCAGCATGAAAGGCGAAGATTGCGTATCTTTCAATCCAAAAACAACCGGGGTTAAACGGGTACAGGGAATATGGAAGATAGTAGACGGCAGTCACTGGATATTTGACTTCGGCAGCAATGAGAGTGAAGCACGTAAAGCCATGCAAATCATCAAAAAACACGGATTTACCCGCTCATGCTACGTCGGCCGACCAGGCCCAAGTTTCACTTACTTGCGTAAATAAACGCTCAAACAAGGCCGGGCTTCCAATGAGGCCCGGCTTTTTGTTTAATTCCTCTGGATCCTGGATATCTTATGTAAAGCAAAGATGTCCGTTCGTCTTCAATCCAAGGTTGACATATGATCAGTATTTTGTCATATTAATACTCAATAAAAAAGCAATTCCCTATCTTCTAATGTAGGTGCGGTTAATAAGAAAATAATTTTTCAATGAACTACCCCGTAGCAAGCCACGGGTTATCAAAATCTGTTTTATCTTTTCTATCGTAACAAGCTGCGGGGAATTAAACCCTGCAGATTTCGCATCGTCCTTCAGGTGATTAGAATAATCCGTGAAATCTGTGGATTAAAAAAGGTATAGCACCGGAGTCCCTGTCATGAATAGAAAATCCAACACTTTTTTCTTAAGGCGTTTTTATATCATCTTGCTGGGAGTGTTATTCATCTCTGCCTTTTTTCATACTGGAGTGGCCATGAGTTCATCGAAGGAATCCCCTAAGACAGATGTCTCAATTTCGATTGGGCCGGGCACCCTTGGTTCCGGCTTGCCCTCTGAAGAAAGGCTTATCACCGTCGGAAGAGAGCTGATACACAAGTTTTTTCCTGAGGATTCAGGGAAGAGTCACCGTGTAAAAGGGAATCTCACCCTGATTGAGCGCGGCAAGGAAACAATCCGTTACGAATTAATGATCCTTTTTCTCTACCGTGAGACCTATACTGCAGTGAACCACCGTGTCGTCTTCAGCCTTAAGGAAAATCAGTATACCGTTCTTTCAGTGGAATAAGGAGTCTCGAGGGGCTTTTTATTCTTTTTGTGTATGAATAACATAGTTTGAAAGGAGGCGTAAATATGCGTTATTTAAAAATTATCTTCACAGGATTTGTGTTGCTGCTCTTTTGCGCGTCACCGTCGTGGGCAGCTCAAAAAACTTCTTTGTTAGAGGGGGATGTATGGGGGATTACTCAGCAAGTGCAGGTACCGGCGTCAATAAAAGCTGTCCAGATCTCGTCTCGTATTGCCTTGAAATCTCTGCAAAAGCAACGGATCAACAATGCCACAAAGATTCTGATCAATAAGAACTTTGCAACCATGGTTCAACAAAGTAAAATGGTGCAGCCGAGAGTAAAGGTGCTGCAAGTGGTGGGCAACAAGATCCAGGCCGAAGCGCTGGTCGTGTTCCAGGCGAAAAACACGTACACCGCTACGATTTCAAAACTGAATTACGATGTGGTAGATGACACGGTCAAGCTTACGGGAAAAGTTGACAACTATGCCCCCCAGATTCAAGCAGTGAAAACACCGGGAAAGATCGATCCCCTTACTGTGAAATTAAAAACAGATCTGCTTGCCAATCTTAAAATCGCGATTCCGCAGGGGTGGGGTCCCAAGGCCCTGGCCAATACTCCATGCACTGAATTCCCCACAGCGGTTAACGGTACCAACAATGTCTACAACACTTTCAAGCAGGCCTTCGGCTCGGCCCAGAAGCTGATCGGATCGCAAAGCACCAAGACTGCGATCATGAATATTTTAGAGAAGGGCACCCGTTTGTTGGCCTGGAACAACATCGGCCACGGCAACCCTTCCTGTATCGTGCAATGGGATGGCAATCCGATATGGTACACCGACTTTAACACCACAACCAATTTTAAAGGTATTTACAAGTCGGTTATTTTGCTTAATTCCTGTCGTGTCTGTAAGTCGCCATACGCCCTCAAACAAGCCATCGAGAAGCATCATCCACGTACCTATATGGGTGGTATTCCGGGATTACCCGTTGGACCCTCTGAATCGGTCGACGTCGACTTCTGGAAATATGCACTTCTGCAGGACAAGACCATGGGATGGGCTTTAAATAAGGCATCTCAGAACCACGGGCTTGCGGGTTCTTTCTGCCTTTCAGGCTACAATGGAAAGTTTGCCGCCGTTGAGGCCGCCAAGTTCACAGAGGACTGCATTGGTTTTAATCCTAATAAAGTCAAGGCAAAAAAGGTCAACGGTCGCTGGAAGGTGGTCCACGGTTCCATGTTGATGCTGGATTTCAACAAAAAGAAAGCGGATGCCGACAAAGCGGTCAAGATCATCAAGCACTACAAGTTAGACCGCCAGTGCTTCGTGGGACGTCCAGATGCTCCAATGCAGTATTACACGGTTAAAGGAAAGGCCCCTACGGGAGCACTCTCAGGTGAGGACTGCATTGGTTTTAATCCCAATAAAGTCGAGGCAAAAAAGATCAATGGACGCTGGAAGGTAGTTGACGGCTCCCACTGGATCCTTGACTTCAACAAAAAAGAAGCACAGGCAAGGATAGCGGTTAAGATTATCAAACACTACGGTTTTAAATACGTCTGCTTCGTGGGAAGGCCGCACGCACCCATGATGTACTTCCGCAAGTAGTACAATATCCTGATCAGGAGGGGCTCCACGTGTTGGGAAAAAGGTCATTGAAATTTTTAGTATTCCTCATGGGTGTTCTGTTTCTCTGTCCGTGGCAGATTTACGGAGCGCCCGGCGGGGAGTCCCAGCCATTTTATGTTATTGAACGCGATACCCTCCAGACGCGCAACTTCACTCCTGTAATCAATCACGAAACCATGGCAATTAACCTTGGAAATCGGCCCATTACGATGGGCATCATTTCACCTATCCCAAGAGACAAGTTCAGGCAGGGGAAACACTACCCGGCTTTTCTGGAGGATTCTCTCCTGCCTGATCCACTCTTTGCTCCCATTGAAGTTTCACCAACCAAAACTACTTACCTCACACGTCCCGAAATGATCACCAAAGGTGACAACACATCTTTTGTCTGGAAAGAAGCGACTCTTCCTGCGGGGGAAGCGCTGATAGTCCAGTACGATAACTACTTTGGTGAACCGGAGATTTACTGGAAACCGGAAGGCCTCGATATATTAGGACTTGTATTGCATACAGACTACACCGCTCGCCGGCTGAAGGAATCATCGTGGGAACTCTCTTTTGACTACGAGTTAATAAACAGGACGGGAAGTGTTCTCAAAGACTTATCACTGGATGTTTTTGTCCCCCTCAAGCAGCTAAGTGAGGAAAAAGAGACTAACTTCCTGGAATTGAGTCAGATTTGCACTTCACCAAATATAGAGGCATCCAAGGTAACCCGAGCGGACGGCTTTGGGGAAGCTGCTTATGGTGTAACTGTAAGCTTATGGACTGAAAGCCTTGAATCTAACGGTAAAGTGCACTTTTCTCTCCGGCTCACAGGCTCCAGGGAAGCAAAGAGCGGAACCATATGGCCCATCGTTATTCTGGCGGGCCGCAGCCTCCAGAAACCTGTGTGGCCGCCTACCATTATTAATACGGGGGAACCCGTAAACGAAGGACGCTTTTCATATCTTTCCTACAACCTTGTTATCCAGGACAGTCGTGTCTTTGTGTTATCACCAAAAGGAATAGAGGTAAAACCGTCTCACCAAAAACCATAGGAATCAGCTCTTCGATGTAACATTGTAATAGGTAACCCCATAATCCTGATAATCCTATAATCCCTATGGACTTTCTGAAAACAAAAAGGGGTTAGTCATAATCGGCTAACCCCTTTTTTTTATATGGTGCCGAAGCCGGGATTTGAACCCGGACAGGCATACACCTACTAGACCCTGAACCTAGCGCGTCTACCAAATTCCGCCACTTCGGCATTTTAAAAAAATTAAAAAACTACTTGGAATTTCTTTCAATCTATACTTATGGTCTCTGTATTGTCAAGTAAAAATACGCTTGAAAATAATATCACAAATGATATTGTACTTTCATTTATCGTTCGATTCCTATATGTTATAAAGAATTTATTTAAGTAAAATTTTATCAGACAACCTCTATCAAGTAGAAATTTTAAACAATGATTCTTCAGGATGAATTATTATGAGGGTTATCAGAAATTTGGAAGAAATTCCCCGGGAATATCGAGATTCCATCGTTACCATAGGTAATTTCGACGGCATTCATCTGGGACATCAGAACCTATTCAGGAAACTAACCAGAGAGGCAAAAGAGAAAAATCGAAAAGCGGTGGTCATCACATTCGATCCCCACCCGCAAAAAGTTCTTCATCCGGAAAGAAGGCCTTTTTTCCTGTTAACCCCTTTAGACGAAAAGCTGAGACTTGCTGAAGAGTACGGCATTGATGCCGTTGTCCTGATTACCTTCTCCCTCGAATTTGCAAAAATAACAGCCGAAGAATTTGTTCGGAATATCCTCTGGGACAAGCTTCATATACGAAAACTCTATATCGGGTATGATTATGTCTTTGGACGGGGTAAAGGGGGAAATGCGGAATCTCTAAAGACCTACGGCAGAGAGCTGGGATTCGAGGTAGAAGAAATCGGTGCGGTGAAAGATGACGATATAATTGTCAGCAGTACAAAGGTACGACTTTCAATTCTCGACGGTGATGTTTCTCTCGCCGCAAAGCTCCTCGGGAGACCTTACAATGTTTACGGAAATGTCGTAAAAGGATACCGGAGGGGAACTGATATCGGGTATCCCACAGCCAATATAAAATCTGAAAAGGTCATTCCCAACTGCGGGGTATATGCTATTATCGCCGGAATAGAAGGAGAAAAGTATCCGGGAGTTATCAATATCGGTTTCAATCCCACCTTCGGCGTCAACAAACTTTCTATTGAAGTACATCTCTTCGATTTTAATGAGGACATCTATGAAAAAAATATAGAGCTCTTTTTTATTGACAGGTTACGAGATGAGATAAAGTTTGACAGTTCTGAGAAACTTGTAGAACAGATCAAAAAAGATATAGAACAGGCACGTAAAATCCTCGAAAACCACGTTTGACAAACAGTTTCTTCAAATCACCGTTGACGTCAGGACATCGGACATAAAAATTGAAACCTCTCATGTGATTTTTACCATTTGTCATCTTCGGGCTCGACCCGAAGATCCATAGATTCCCGTGTCAAGCACGGGAATGACAAAGGGAGAGTAGCGGAAAAGCAACGAAAGAGTGAAGAAACAGGGCGTTCAATGAATATTAAAAACCTGCATAGCTGGAATGTAAGATATAAGGAAGCCGTTCAGATTCAACAGGATTTAAAAGAAAAACTCATACTTCACGACAAAGATATCCCTCAAGAAATCAAGCTTGTCGCCGGAGCCGACATCTCCTATTCGAAAGGAGAAGACCTTTTTTTCGCAGCCGTTATTCTGCTTGAAGTTCCTACCATGGAAATAATCGAGAAGGTGTCCTGTTCAAAAAGGGTGACTTTCCCCTATATACCCGGGTTATTGACTTTCAGGGAAGGTCCGGCACTTTTAAAGGCCTTTGAAAAATTGAAGCACCGTCCGGATGTTGTAATCTTTGACGGACATGGAATAGCTCATCCGCGGGGAATCGGCCTTGCTTCGCATATGGGTTTATTTCTCGACATACCGGCAATAGGCTGCGCAAAAAAAAGATTGACAGGAATTCATGACGAACCGGGAGATGAAGCAGGCAATTACTCCTTCCTCGAGCTGGATGGCAGGAATATCGGCGCCGTTTTGCGAACCAAAAAGAGTGTCAAGCCCGTTTTCGTATCTCAGGGACATAAAATATCCCTGCGAACAGCCATCAATGTAGTAATCTCAACATGCACCGGCTATAGACTTTCAGAACCCGTAAGAAAAGCACACATGGAAGTAAACCGGATCAGACTGGAGCACGGATTTTCCTAAGGGGCGGTAAAGCCGCAACCACAAAGGCGTTGACTGACATTTTGAATGTAGTGTCATGCCAACGATACTCTGTCATTTCGAAGGAGTCTTCACGACTGAGAAATCTTAGATTTCTCCCTGCGGTCGAAATGATATTCCTTGATTGACACGACAGTAGGGCAAGGCTTCAGCCTTGCGTAACGCACAACGCAGAGCTGAAGCTCTGCCCTACATATTTCACATCGTAATAATTCTCAATTCTCGCTGAAATAGACGTTGTAAATATAACTTTCCGCTTCGCTTTTCGTATGTTGCGAATTGATGTAAAATGAAACTCCTTTAATATCCCGAGGTTTTCCTTCTTCGATATCGGGAAAGAGTTTTTTGTAGTCTTCGTATATGTTTCTTTTTTCCGTATACCATTCACCCATTTTATCGGTTTTATCTCTTATCACAACATATCGAACCTTACCGGCCAATGGTTGAGGACTTGTGACCATGGTTCCTTTAGGACATTCATTACCCCAGATGTATCCGATAACCGGTGTCTTCAATTTTGCCGGCCATCCCGTCTCTTTAAAGGCAATGTATATCTGTATTGCCTGGTCATCCGTTTCAGCCTTTCTGATATCTCCACCGACGGGAAGTTTGCACACCTTCCATTTCCAGTTCAGGAAAGGATATTTTCCTTTCTTTACCTTCATATCTTTTTTTATTCCATAGGATGCGCTGTCACTTTTCATATGCAGGACGTATTGCCCTTCTTCCATTTCTTCGAGACTGAGATTAGGTGTTCCCTTTTTATCTTCCAGCTCCCATCCCGGAGGGGCTCCATCCTTCAGCTCGTCAGAAGTGAATTCAGTAACGGCAATAGAGAGCACTTCATAACCCCCTGAAAGAACTGACACAGATAAACCAAAAGTTAAAACAAGTATTAACAAAAAACCAGCGAAAGACTTGACTGTTTTCATTAGTTGCCCCCCTGCTGTTTATAGAGTTTCATTATATCCGTTCGTGTAAAAACCGAATCGACCCTTTTTACATATTTTTCAATATTTTCCCTGCCACCCTCTTCGCGATCAATCAACGCAATAACCCTGTCAACCTCCAATCCTGCCTCCCTTGCCCTTTCTATAGCAATTATCGTTGACCCGCCCGTTGTAATAACATCATCCAGTATGGCAACCTTTTCTCCTTTTTTTACATCTCCTTCTATCCTGCCCTTAGTCCCGTGCTCCTTTACATCCTTTCTGACAATAAAGGATTTTATTGGCTTGCCTCTTTGATATGAAATTACCGAAAGGGCGTTGGCTATGGGATCTGCTCCCAGTGTTAACCCCCCGGTGGCGGTGATTTCGGAATCTTCCAGCATATCAAAAATGATGTTCCCTATAAGGTTCATCCCCTCAGGATCAAGGGCTGTAGGCTTACAGTTGAAATAAAAATTGCTCGTCTTACCGGAAGCCAGAGTAAAGGGCGGATCATCCCTGTACCGAAATGATCGCTCAATAACAATCTCAGCAAGTCTTTCCTTCATTTTATGATTTCCCATTTCCTGTTTAATCCTTCTATTTTTCAACTTCCTGTGTGCGGGGCTTCTTCTTGCGATTAAGCTTCTCCAACCTGTTAAACAAATAATCAGGGTCCAGATAAAGAGCCTCCTGATACTCCGCTACGGCTAAGTCATGCCAGCCCTTCTTATCATAATATAAACCCAGCGTAAAATGCATTTCCGAATCGTCAGGATATACTGTAAGGGCTTGTTGCGTCTGCTTTATGGCCCTGTCTATGTCACCTGTTCCATAATAGGATTTGCCAAGATAAAATCGGGTATCTCTGTTGAAAGGATTTATCCTAAGGGCAACGTTTAACATCTCCAGGGCTTTCTTATACTCCTTCAGTTTTGTATACACTATTCCAAGGTTCACGAGAGTTTCCTCATCGTAACATCTTGTTTTCTTTGCCCGCAGATAATACGATGCAGCCTTCTCAAAATCCTGTTTCTCAAGATAAATCCTGGCGATACTGCAGAGGGCTTCAAAATATTTCGGTCGATATTTTAACGCTATTTCATATTCTTTTATGGCCTCGCCTTTTTCACCTTCTATGTCGAGAATTTTACCGCGGAAATAATGCTTTTCATTCTCTCGGGGATATTTAAAAATGCAGATCTCATAATATGAAATTGCCTTTTTACGATCCCCCCTTTCAAAATAAATATCGCCGAGACTTGAATATGACCAGTAATATTTCGGGTCAATGTCTATGGCTTTTTCATAATTAGCAATTGCCTCATCAAGGGATCCCTTGCCCCGATATGCCTTTGCCAGCTTGTAGTAATACCTGGCAACTTTTGGTTTGATCCTTATGGCCTTTTTATAATTTTCTATTGCCTTGTCTAATTTATTTTTTAATAAGTATTTGTCCCCCTTAAGATAATACGTATCTGCCGATGTTTTCTGTTCAGATGAAACAGACGTGGGTAAAATAAATAAGGCAGACAGGATCAGCAGTAAAACCGCAAATATTTTAATATCAGATTTTCTCATTGCTTATATCTAATCACTCTCTTCAAGAATAAAACGCACGGGGACATCTACCCACATGATAACCGGAACCCCCATCCGGGATGCCGGCTTGAACTTCCACTGCTTAACTGCCCTCAGGGCCGCTCGATCAAGAATTGAATGACCTGAAGATTTCTTTATTATCAGCTCACCTGCGGTCCCGTTAGTAAGAACCTTTACAGAAAGCATGACGCCTCCTTCGTACCCCCTTCTCCTGGCGATGGAAGGATAGGCGGGAGGAAAATTTTCTTCATACCGCGGCACAGCCGAAAATATAGCTACCGCTTCCGATGATTTTTCTTCCCCGAATAGCGGTTTTACAACTGTTTGAGAGGGGGGTTGCGCCTCAACTTGTTTTTCAGCTTCAACCTCAACATTCTTTAAAACGATGTCTTTCTTATTAATCGATTTTTTTGTTATTGTTTTCTCTTTAACTATACTTTCTTTTTTGACGATTGGTTTTCTTTTCTTTTTTATTATCGGCGTGACGGGTGTTTCTTTCTTTATCTCCCTATAAGTGGAAACGAAAGATATTTCAAGAGATCTGTTATAATCTTTCTTTATGAGGAAGGCAGGCTGAACGGTAAAGATCTGGGCAAAGGCCACACCGATATGAATAGCCATAGCCACAAGCACCGCAAAAAGCAGGTCTTTTTCTAAACTCAATCCTCCCATTTTGTTTCTAATGATACTCCCGTTATCCCTGATTTTCTTACAGCATCCATCACTGAAATTATCGTTTCATATGAAGCCTTTTTATCCCCGGAAATCAAGACTTTTGTTTCGGGAGATTCCCGATGAAGGATAGTTAACTGCGCAAGGAGCCCGGAAAGGTTTGTCTCTTTTTTGTTGAGAAAGATACTTCCGTCTTCTCTGATTGTGATATCGGTAAGGTTCCTCTTCTCTATCCCGGCAGTAGCCGATGTGGGCAGTTGAACGGGCAGACCCCTGTGAATAGTCATTGACATGGTAAAAAATATAAAAGCCACCAAAAGGAGAAAAATAACATCCATGAGCGGTATCATTTCTATTCTGGCTTTTTTAGCGTATCTCCTTGCGAGTTTCATTCTGAAAAATCCGCCCCATTTTTATTCTTTTCAAAAATAATTTCC
The DNA here is from genome assembly GCA_964523565.1 of uncultured Syntrophaceae bacterium. Taxonomy (GTDB): domain Bacteria; phylum Desulfobacterota; class Syntrophia; order Syntrophales; family UBA6807; genus CAZGAK01. The sequence continues at coordinate 26,568 of CAZGAK010000002.1, forward strand.
AGATTGGTACCGTATTTTTCGATCTCAAGTGAGGCTTTTTCAATCTTCGACAGAAAATAGTTGTACGGTATCAGGCTAAAAATCGCGATAATAAGGCCGAAAGCAGTCGTTACGAGCGCCTGCGAAATACCTCCAGTGATCATCGCGGGATGTTCTACACCAACCGTACCCAGCATATGGAATGAATAGATAATTCCCGTTACCGTTCCAAGAATCCCCAGAAGGGGTGAAAGGGTTATCATCGTATCGAGAACAGGAAGATATCGCCTCATTCGCGCGATTTCTTCATCGGCACTCATCTCGAGAGCATCCCTCAATGAAAACTCACGATGAACCATGCCGCATACCATAACCCGGATGACAAAATCCTTTGTGTCTCCCGTGATCCTTTTTGCCCCTGTAAAATCATTCTTTTCAACCATGGTCATTAAATCATCCAGGAGCTGTCTTTCCCTGTTCCTTGTCTCCCTGATCCAGAAAATCCCCCTTTCGATTATGATGGTAAGCGATATAATGGAACATAAAAGGAGGGGATACATAATCGGTCCTCCCTGGTAAAAGTAGTCCAGCATAACGGTTCAATCCTTTCTTGTTATTTGATGCATTCGTAATTTTTAACTTCCGGATGAATAATCCTGGCCAGTTTCTCCAATCCATCCACAATCCGGGGAGATGAATGATCTATCACATCCGATTCAATGATATAAATCCTGTCATTTTCTACTGCCGGAATATTTTTCCATTTCTTCCATCCATCTCTTACCCGGGGAAAATATTCTCCCCTTTTCATGGACGACACTATTATAATATCCGGTTTTTTGACAATTACGTCCTCTATACTGCAGCGGGGGTACTTGATCATCACATCTCCGGTAACATTCAGCCCACCGGCAAGCTCTATCAACTTATTATGAAGGGTATCCCTGCCGACACTAACTATCGGATTGATACCGATCTGAAAAAAAACTCCCGGCTTCTTCAAATCCTTCGTCAACGAAACGACAGACTTGATTCTCTTTTGCAGATTGTCAACCAGTGTTTTTGCCTCATTCTCTCTTCCCGTTATCCTGCCGATATTCAAAACCACCGTGAATATTTCTTCAAAACTCTCCGGGTTAATGACGTAAACGGGGAGGCCCACTCTTTCCAACTGTTCAACAGTTTCCTTTTTATTTCCACTGGCAGTACCAATAATTAGATCGGGATTAAGAGAAACAACCTTCTCAAGAGAAATGTTTATAAAACTGCCTACTTTCGGTTTTGACCTGGCAGCTTCCGGGTAATCACTGAACACGGTCACCCCTACGATTTCCTCGTCCAGACCGAGTGCAAAAAGTGTCTCTGTTATATTGGGCGCCAGAGACACGATTCTCTTCGGACAGGGGGGAATATTGACTTTTCTTCCTGTCTCGTCAATGTATACTTCAGCATTAACTGCCGACAGGAAAAAGAATAATATTAAAAGAGGTAACAGAAAAAATGTTTTAGTGTTATGATTTTTCATCAAACAATCGTCCATTAACCAGTTTGATAACGGCATACTCGGAGAAGTAATCGATAATATTCAGACAGCCATAGTTCTGTTCGATGGAATATATATTATTGAGGTCAAGCTTCATGGCATCTGCAAGTATCGCACGATTGACAGCTCCATGCGCAACAAGGACAATGCTTCTCCCATAGTTTGCACTTAGAATTTCCTTTAAGGGAGGAATGACTCTTCCGGACATATCCCGAATACTTTCACCTCCGGGTATTTTGTAATCAGCTATGTCTTTCCACCACTCATCAAAGGCTCCCGGAAATTTTTCTTCTATTTCGTTTGCGGTCAATCCTTCCCACAGTTTTACATTTAATTCTCTCAGGCTGGAGCGTGATTCAGGTATAAGGCCATGCTCCGCCGCGATGATATCAGCTCCCCTTTTCGTCCTGATCAAGTCACTGCAGTAAACACCAGCCAGATTTTCACCCCTGAGCCTGGCCGCAACCACTTCCATCTGCCTGATTCCAAGCTCAGTAATATCGACGTCTTTGTGGCCGTTATATGTTCCCTCTGAAAAGTTCTCCACCTGGCCGTGCCTTACCAAATATAGTCGTGTGAATGTATTCAAGCTGTCTCCATGTTACAAACCGGAAAATCGGATAACGAAAAAAGCTATATTATGCCGCTTCGCGACACTTTAATCAAAAATAACTTTTGCGTATTTTTTTACTTATGAAACAAGCCGGCTATGGTAGCGCGGGGGCTCTGCCCCCCGCCAACGAAGTTGCCCGCAGAGGGGCAACGCTACGCTAATTTAGTTATTTGAAAGTAAATCGTTACTCTTTTTTCGTTATCCGATTTCCGTTATCCGATTATACGAAAAGTACACAAATTAAGAGCAGAGTGATGACTTCGCTCAGTTCGCACCCTGCTCCCATAATATCTCCCGTTACCCCTCCGATGCGCTTTTTGAAAAACAGACCGAAAAGAAAAGTAAAGGCCATTATAAACACCAGTATCAAAAACCCCTTAAGCAAAAATAAGCCTGTCACGATGGCTGCAGTTATGAGTGAAGATATAACGTATTCCTTTTTACCCGCAAATCGGGTGAAGGCCAGAGCTGTTCCATGACCGGATCTGGCATAATTGAAGCAGGACGCCAGTTGCACCGTTGCCCACCTCCCTAATACGGGCATTATCAGAAGGGTCCTGTTTTTTATTTCTTCGGGCACCTCCATCAGGGCAAACACCTTCAGAATTAAAAGGAGAACCAGGCCGACTACGGCAAAGGAACCTATCTGGCTGTCCCTCATGATGGCAAGGGTCTTTTCCCGATCTGTCCCACCTGCCAGGCCATCTACTGTATCGGCAAAACCATCCAGATGAAAGGCCCCCGCAACAATTACCAGAGTCACAATAACCAGTATATCGACGAGGGATGAAGGAAGAACCATACCCAGAACAGACCTGACACCAACAAGAATCAAACCAATCAAAAAACCAACCAGGGGGAAACAGGCCATTGACTTGCCCAGTTTTTCCCCTGTGGTATCAAGATTCTTCGATAATCTGATTACTGTGAGAAATTGTAATGCTGTAAGAAAGCTTTTCATTACTTCGATACCTTATCCACTCCTGCAATTTTAATGCAGGGCTGAAGCCCCGCCCTACAGCGCCTTGTCCACTCCCGCAGATTCAAAGGTTGCCATTTCAGTCATGATCTTTACAGCTGCTTCGATTACGGACATGGCTATAGCTGCGCCGGTTCCCTCCCCCAACCTCATATTCAAATCCAGAATGGGTTCCTGCCCGAGCGCCTCAAGCATCGTTTTATGCCCGGCCTCAGAAGAAAGATGAGAGTAAAAAAGGTATTCATTTACCGCGGGATTCATGGCAACAGCAATCAGGGCACCCGCTGTTGAGATAAAACCATCTACTACAACCGGTATCCGGTGAGAAGCGCCTCCAATGATAAGCCCGACTATCCCCCCGATCTCGAATCCACCCACTTTGGCCAGAACATCTATGGGGTCCTCCGGGTCAGGGCGATTTAATATTATTGCTTTCTCTATGGTCTCTATTTTTTTCCGGAGCGTTTCATCATCAATTCCCGTCCCCCTTCCCGTTACTTCCCCGGAAGGTAAACCGGTCAATACGGATAAAATAGCGCTGGAAGGAGTGGTATTGCCAATTCCCATTTCTCCCGTTCCAATGATATCCACGCCCTTTTTTGCGAACTTGGCTGCCAGATCCATACCGACTTTTATCGATTTTAAAGCCTCATCATATGTCATGGCAGGGCCTCTGGTAAAATTTTTCGTACCATAGCCCACTTTTTCAATAACAAACCCTTCGGCAGGTTCAAAATCATTATCTACACCTATGTCCACAACGACCACTTCCGCACCCACATGCCTTGCAAGGACGTTGACGGCAGCTCCCCCGGAAAGCATGTTCAGAACCATCTGGATCGTGACCTCCCTGGGATAGGCGCTTACACCTTTCTCTACGACACCATGATCGCCGGCAAAGGTAAATATCACCTTTTTTTCAATGGACGGGTTCAAATCTTCTCTAATAGCCGCGTATCTCTGTGCAAGTATTTCAAGCCTGCCAAGGCTTTCAAGCGGTTTTGTAAGACTGTCCAGCCTGAGTTTTGCCTTCTCCAGATAATCCTTTTTCAATGGTCGGATGTCATCCAATATTTTCTGTAAGTCTTTCATTACAGATTAGCCCTCCTTTTAAAATAATGTCGGATTTCGTACCTCAGCCCAACCTGCTAACTTTGATGCTCGGCCCGTTCGGGGAACGGGCCCTACTTTATCTTGACAGGAATGCCGGAAAGAAGGGCATAAACCTCGTCTGCCCTTTCGGCCACCCTCTGATTGAGAAAGCCGAGTTGATCTCTGTAATCCCTTGCCAGTTTATTATCCGGAACGATACCCATGCCGACCTCGTTGGATACAACAATAATCTTTTCTTCCAATTCATCTAAGCTGGAAAAGAAATCATCCACAATTTCTGATCTCTTTTCATTCTGATTCGGATATTCCAGAAGAAGATTAGACATCCAGACGGTTAAACAATCAACAAGGATTGTTTTGTATTCTCCAAAAACCGATCTGAGGGCTTCTCCAAGATCGATCGGCTCCTCCAGAGTATCCCATCGGGCACCTCGACTTTCCTGGTGTTTTAGAATCCTCTCTTCCATCTCCTCATCAAAAGCCTGTGCTGTTGCCAAAAACAGTCTCTTCCCTTCGATTTTTTCAGCCATATCCTGTGCAAAATCGCTCTTACCACTCCTGGCACCACCTGTTACAAAAATTATCATCTCATTGTCCTTCCCGCGAATGGATAAAAAATCATGCATTCAGTAGGGCAAGGCTTCAGCCTTGCAAATGTTCAGCAGGGATAAAGCCTGCCCTACGTTTTACTATTTCTCCTGTGATTGCCCCTTCGCCTGATCCGCCATCATCTTTTGCAGATTCGCAAGTGACTGCAATCTTGAAGAACCTTCTATCGCCTTAACCGCGATATCCTCCACCTTTTGATATGATTTTTCGAGCTGCCCGGAGAGTTTTGCAATCTGTTCACTCTGTTCTTTTACTGCTTTTTCAAGAGATTCAATTCGGGTAGTGAGTACTCCTCGCTCACCTTCAAATTCTTTATTCAGCAATTGCTCCCTGTTTTTAGCTTCTGCTGTAATTCTTTCGGTCGTTTCCTTCACAGCTTTATTGATAGCCGTTTCCAGTTCCTTGGGAAATGCACCCACATTTTTACGCAGTTCATTCAATTCTTCTTCTTTTTCGCTTATCGCCTTTTCTCTTTCTGCCAATTCCTTTTCCATTTGCTCCCTTTTAAGCTGAATTTCCCTTTCAAGTTTCGCTTTTTCGTCTTCGAATTCATCTTTTAAAAGTTGTTGTTCCCGCTTAAAGGTATACTGGAATTCTTCCTTCTCCCGTTCTCTTTTCTTCTTTTCAGCAGTATTATGTTCTTTTATTTCCATCTCATACTTTTCTTCTTCTTTTTCCCATTCCGCGCGAGTATTTTCAATTTCCTGCATCAGCTCTTCTTTCATCACGGCCATCTCGGATTCATACTCCCGTCGCTTCTGATTATGGGCTTCTATGAGTGCAGCCAGCGTAGCCGCTGATTTTTCTATTTCATACAACTCTTTTAATTCATCATCCTTAATCGCAATAGCTTTCTGGATACTATTCAGCTTATTTACTTCATCTTCCAGCTTATCTGAAATCTCGGTCAGCATCTTACCCATGTCGAGTTTGAGGCTGCCGATTCCTTTTACGACACCCTCGGATGACAGAGAGCCTGCGACCTCAATGACCTCCTTCGCCCTTTTTTCCTCAATCTTTTGTTCCGGTTTCAGTTCCGCTTCCCTCTTTTCCTGAAGCTGTTTTAAAAGTGCATTGTAGGCATCGAGCATTTCTTTTTTTGTATTGCTCATCGTAGGCTTTTGGGGTTGTTGGCTTTTATTTTCCGTCATAATTGGCACCTCTTTTCTTTTCTTTGGTTTAATTTTTTTTCATCCCGCTCTTGTTTAACTACTGCTCAATACGGCACAATCTCTTCCCGTATCCTGTCCCGTTTTTCTTCAAGATGTCCTGCCGGATCCTCTGTCCCACTTTCCAGTACAGAATCACCAGCGCTGAATTCACTGAACACGCGACATCCCGCCGGGTCTCAACAATTAGAACTCGTAAATTAATGAGCAGTTATTCCGATGTTTTAACCGGTTTCATAAGCAACCCATTTCATCCGTTACCACTTAATTCCTGCATCAATCCAGATTTCCAGTTTGTATATCGATCATCACGAACAGCTTGAAAAAATTCAGTTCTGTCTTCCGGCGACAAAAAGTAAAAATGGTATTTCCAATCAATACCGTTTTCCTTTAATTTCATATTCAACGAATCAAAATGCGCCTTTCCGTCCCGATATTTTGCTTTGTTTTTTTGATTAGTATCACCGTCTGCCTTTATCTCTACCACCAATATTTCATTCTTATCTCTTATCTTGATGAAGAAATCAGGATTAAAATTTTCATGTTTACTGTGAGTCCTTCCCTTTTCACCAGGTTTATAAGAATAGGGAAACGAATAAAATCCCTTATCCGGAGATTTGAAAATGGAATCAAACAAATCAATATTATTGAACAATGAATTAGCAAATCGACGTTCCGGCTCATAGGAGACAAAAAGTATATTTAACGGCGTTTTGAACTCATCATCCGTCTTTTCAAAGAGATTTTCCTGTAAAAATTTGATTTCTTCTTCATTCCCACCATATTCAACAAGATTTTCTTTAATCTGATTATAGTTTGCCCTGTCTTTTAAAAATTTACCAAATAGCGTTTTTTGTTCTGCTGAAAGGGAATTGACAGAATCCTTTGTGTAATAAACATAACTGGTTTCCTTTATCGAATCCTCACTACAAGACTGTGGCGACATCTCCTCCCAGCTTAACGAATAAAGGGAATCAGGCCGCATTTTCATTCTGGGCGCTTCTTTATCTAATTCTCTGAACATCGGGCCGAATGCCTGTTTTGCTTTTGACAAATTTTCATTTGAAAGGAATGACGAATCACGACTGTCTTTTTCAAGGTTCTTAACAATAAAATCCTTAATTTTCTTAATCGGCCACTGCTTTGAAATAGAGGCGTCTTTCTCCTTCAAGAACAGTTTAATTTGGCGCGCGGCCTGCTCAACAGTCAATATGTCCTTGTTCTCAACAGTGAAACGGAAAGAACCTGTTTCCGAATAGATGCTGGTTTCTTTCCATTTCCTGCTCTGTGGTGAAAAATTCACCTTTTCAGGTTCTTTTGCGGGTTGTTTCTTGATTTCTATGGTGTCCTGTATGGAAGCATATTTTAAATTGTAAAGCGGGAAGGCATAGCGTTTTTTGGATTCATCATAAAACCATGAGATCTTATTTTCTATTTCCAGGACTTCGTTATATAGATTGACAATCTTTGGCGTCCATCTTTCATGATTATTGATTTTCACAAAGATCGGGTGTTCCAACCCTTTCGGTATTCTTAACCCCCTGCCCAGAACCTGTGAAATAAGCAATTTGGAATTAAAAGCCCGTTGTTCATGAGGTACAATCTGAAACACATTTTTAACATCCCATCCCTCGGTAAGCATACTTACAGAGACAATCCATTCTACGGGATTCTCCTTTTCATCAACAGACTTCAGCAATGCCAGATTTTCTTTCCGCACTTTTTCACCGTTGCTTAAAATACCATCAACAACCGCTCTTTCATTTGCCGAAGAAGGCAGACCGGAAGTCACCCAGATGACTTTTTTTGCTGCTTGGTCATAGGACAGGTTTTCTTTTTCAGAAATATAATTAACCAGATCGTTCCACACCTGGATACAGGTAACTATCCTGTCGGTTATGATAATGGTAATGGGCTTTAAATTGCCGGAATGTATTTCCTGTATGGCTAAGTGATTCTGATACGTTTCATCAAACCCCTTCTCTTTATCCGATTCTTCCTCGACCTTATAATCAATTTTTTTGATGATCCCGTCTTCCATTGCCTGTTTCAGACTGTAACGGTAAATCACGTCATGAAAATATTCATCACCGATATAAGGCGTGCCCGTGAGCCCCAGCAGATAATGAAAATCGTAATCCTGGTTTATCAAGAAATCGTACCACTTCTTCACATTGGCGTCCGCCTTGCTGTATATGTGATGGGCTTCATCGCTGATGACCAGTGTCCTTTGTCCTTTGCCCTTAAAACTGTCGGAAATGGAAGAGCCTGTTCGCTGATAGGCGGCGTGGATGTTCTCAACACAAATATCACCGTTTAAGATTGGGACATTGGCGCTCTTAATGGCAGGAGAGGGATAAGCCGCATCCAGTTCGGTCAAAATCTGTGTCAATATGTTCTTCCCGCTAAATCCTTTAAACTTCTTTGTCAACTCTTCTTCGATTGTCAAAGACGGACATAAGACCAGCACCTTGTCCACCAGACCCTCCGCTAACATAATCTGAGCAACTGCGTATATTACCCAGCTTTTCCCCGTGCCTGTTGCCAGATCGATGCTGAACGATTTTTTATCTCTGATCTGAATATGTCCTAAATAATCATTCAGTTTATTGTAGCGGATTTTGAGCTTTGGGGATTGGTTATAAGTATGGACTGCAACCTGCTCTGTATTTTTATATTTATCGGAGACAAAAAATCGAATGGCTGTTCTTGTCGCTTCACGGATGTGCTCAAAATCAGCGGTAGTCAGCGCGTCTAAAAAGGCGTCATACTTGTTGACTATGGACAGTACTTTTTCAGAATAGTCGTCTGTTCGGAGCAAGAAATCATCGTTTTTATATTTAAGGCTCATTTAAAATCCCCTTTTGATTTCAAAACTTTGAGTTCATTTCCGTACTTATCCATAAATATTACCAGCATCTTTTTGCCGGTAAATTCATTTTGCGGAATTCTGACAACGGCTTTGGTTTTAGCTTCATCAAGTATTTTGTCTGCCCAGAATGCCTTATCCAGATTGAAATACTCGCCGTTGTAATTGGTATCGATCAAAACCATTGAGAGCGTTTCAAAATTTTCAAAATCCTCCGGATCGTAAATCAAAGTATTGGATTTGAATTGAGTAATTTCAATAACAAAATCCTTATGCTTCTGATTAAACAGATTACGGTTTTCAGGCACTTTCCGGCAGTACTTTGCAGCAACCTGGGGCTGGGAGATAAAGTCAAATCCTACCGCGTCAATCACTTCGTTGACATCATTTTCACTAACCGGCTGTTTCAGACTCCCCGGCTCGCCCTTTTCAATGAGCGCCATCAATATGGATAGAGGAACTTTCAGAAAAACATAGGTGGTTCCGTCGATTGGTATTTCATCTTCCATAAATCCCATCGAGAGAACAGGGGCGATTACATAGAATTTGTTGCCGGCCCTGCCGCCTAAAACCGTGTGCAGTGTTTTGACATATCCTGTGTCAAGGATTAAATCTTTCTGATTCGGATAGTCCCAGATATAAGCTGAATGGATGCCGATATAGCCGTCTGCTGTAAAGCCGTGTATCTTGTGAGTCTCGGGGCGAAGGCCGAAAAGCTGGGTGACAAAAGGCTTATAATGCTCCCATTCCATATTCAGGATCTGTTTGTTATCGTAGATGCCGGCATTGTAAAGTGTGAATTCTCTGGCTTTCAGTGGTTTTTCCTTTTCAGCCTTTTCTTTCGGTTGGATAAAAGAAATCAGAAAGTTGATTTTACCCACCGTTACAGTCTTTTTACCCGCTTTTCCGTCTTCGTTTTCCGTTACTTTTAGCTTGTGGATTTTGAACTTTTCTTCCGGGCAGACCAGTGAAAACGATTGTTCTTTATTGCCGGATAAATTCTCTAAAATAAAACCGGCAAGGTTCTTGAGAAATGTGTCGGTAATGACCAGATCGCCCCTGCGGGCCTTTTCATAAATAAAAAACAACCCGCGTGAATTTTTGGAATGGTCTTCAAAATCATCTACACGTTCATAATCCCGGCGGTCATCGGTTTTTACGGAACCGATTCGTGTGGTGAGATTGAGCATTCTTTTCTGGATGGTGTAAATCGCAAGTTTTCCACAATCCATTCCAATCCAGCGGCGGCCAAGTTTTTCTGCAACGGCAAGAGTTGTGCCGGAGCCGGCGAAGGCATCGAGGACAATGTCGTTTTTGTTGGAGGAAACTTTAATAATTCTTCCTAATAAATCTTCAGGTTTTTGGGTTGGATAATTGACTCTTTCTACAGCTTGAGAGTTTGTCGGGTATATATCAGCCCAAAAAGATTGTAATGGTATCCCTTTCATTTCATCTAAGTACTTCTTAACTCTAATTCCACCCTTTGATGTAAAATGTAGCCTTCCTTCTTTATCTAACCGTTTCATTGTTTCGGACGGACATCTCCAATAACCATTTACTCCTTTATATTCATAGTAATACCCACCTCCTGCTAAACCTTTAGCGGTTATAGGGCCGTCTGTCCATTTCCGTCCATCAGAATCAACGTTTCGAAATCTTTCTAAGTACTTCTCACCATAGTTTTCATACATCTGATTCCATAAATAATATTCATTTTTTGTGTAGAAGTAAATATGATCGGTGTTAGATCCATATTTAGCGGAGTCACTATGAGCACTTGTTCTTTTCCAAGATATTTCATTTTTAAAATTATGTTCGCCAAATATTTCATCTAATAATGTTTTTATGTAATGACCTTTTTTTTCATCTAAATGCACATAAATAGAACCGTCATCGGCCAATATTTCCCGCATTAGAATTAAGCGCTTGCGTAAGAACTCAATGAACTGCGCTCCGATAATCTTGTCCCGGTACGCCTTTTCCCGATCTTTCATAAAATCCTGTTTTGTGGCAAAGGGAGGATCAATGTAGATGAGTTTAATGCGGTTTTTCGTTTTATATCTGTTTTCGTTCCGCTGATCATCATAGAGGGTTTTAAGGGCCAGCAGGTTATCGCCGAAAATGAGCATATTCCGCCAGTCGCCATCAAAGGGATTGTCGTTGTTAAAAGAACGGACTTTCTGAAAAGGAGCGACAGGCGTACCGGCAATAATGTCCTCTTTTCGAGTTTTTCCCTTATAAACCAGCCTGTAGTCTTTGGTGGCTTCGATGAATTCCGAATCATCGGAATCAAAAAGCTTGCTTTTGTAAATCGCAGGGATCGGCTTCCCCGCTTGAATTAACTCAACAATCTTCTGTTTTTCGTTCTCAGTAAGTTTCAAAATATTGCCTTTAAATTCTTTCTGTTCTTTAAGGTCTTTCAGCTAATGGGGCGCGTCAGGGACGTTCGTACAGAACATGCATAAAATTGGATATTGTCTTTTCCCTGGTACTCTTTTTGATGAAACAAGCGTCATCTGTTTTCCTCAACTCACGAAGTTAACTATTATTAAACCATCTAACTCAGGCAATTACACTTTAACTGAAATTACAGGGAAATTACAGGGACAGTATATCTATTTCCCGAAAGGAAAATGGAAATAATATTCATATTGTCCCGTGATTCTCTCAAATTTATACACCTGCCCTACACAGGTTTTGCCTCCAGCCGTTTCCGTGCCAGTTTAACCGCTTTGTGGAGCTTCTGCTCCAGCAGTTTGCGCTTTGGTAGTTCTGTCATGTATTCGGCCACGTTGATGCCGCTTTTATCCAATTGCAACAGCTCTATCTGCTCGCTGGTTTTCCCGGCGCAGAGGATTAATCCCAAGGGTGTTTCTTCGCCGGGTTCCTTTTCATATTTTTCCAGCCAGCGCAGATAGAGTTCCATCTGGCCTTTGTAAGCAGCCTTGAACTTGCCGAGTTTTAATTCAAGAGCAATAAGCCGTTTGAGTTTGCGGTGAAAAAAGAGCAGATCAAGATAATAATCCTCGTTATCAATAGTGATCCTTTTTTGGCGGGCAACAAACGAAAATCCGGCCCCAAGCTCCAAGATAAAGCTCTCCATTTCCCGAAGGATGGCAGTTTCGAGATCTTTTTCACTAAAAGTATCTTTCAAGCCAAGAAAGTCGAGGAAATAAGGATCCCTGAAAACCAGGTCCGGTGTTAACCTGTCCTCATCCCGCAGGGCGGCAAGATCTTTCTCGATCAGTTTTTCAGGCTTCTTTGATATGGCGGTGCGCTCATAAAGCATGCCATCAATTTTCTTTCGCAATGTCCGAACACTCCAGCGTTCTATCTGGCACATTTCGGCGTAGAAATCGCGTTGAAAAGGCTTTTTAAGCGGCAGAATTTCCTTAAAATGTGACCATCTCAATTGTTGCGACAGTGTAGCAACAATTTGACTATCGGGAAATATCTCAGCGAAACGAACCATTCGGGTGAGCGCCGTATAGCTGAATCCGTTCCCGTATTCTTTTGTTAATTCTTGCGACAGTGTCGCAAGAATCTCTTTCCCGTACTCCGCCCGCTTTTCCTTCAAAATATCCTGGCGAATCCGATTGCCGATCTGCCAGTAAAGAATGGTCAAGCCGGCATTAACCGCAACGGCGACATTTTGCCTAGCAGTTTCAATGAGCGAACGGATGTCGCTGATGAGATCAGCGGAAACGGACTCGGTGTATTTTTTTACAACCTGTTTTCCCGTGTCCTTTTTCATGTTTTGACAACCTCGCTGATAAGCCCCTTCAATTGTAATAATCATCACATAATTCCAAGGACAGTATATCAATTTCCCGAAGGAAACAGGCAATAATATCATGCTGTCCCGTGATTCTCTCAAATCTGTATGCAGTTTTGTGTCCTATGCAGGTTTTACCTCCAGCCGTTTCCGCGCCGGTTCAACTGCGTTGTGAAGTTTCCGCTCCAGAGCCTTTTTTCTAATGCATCAATGTTTTCCATTCAGTTGAATCCTTATGATATCCTGATTTTTCTACAAATCCTCTATTAACCCTGCCTCCAATTCCTCAATTGTCGGCAAGCTCGATTTTAGTTCTTCAGGTATAGCCTCTGTAAGTTTATATTCAGACACACCGATGGGTTTGCTCATGTCACGGAGCGCATATTCCGCTACGATTTTATTTTTTGTTTTGCAGAGAATAATACCAATGGAAGGATTGTCCTGTTCTGTCTTTACCAAATCATCCAGAGCAGAAAGGTAAAAATTTATTTTACCAGCATACTCAGGTTTAAATTCTACGACTTTCAGTTCTATGGCAACAAAGCACCGTAATCTTAGGTGATAAAAGAGCAGATCTATAAAATAATCCTGCCCGCCGACCTCAATATTATACTGTCTACCAAGGTAAGTGAAGCCAACACCCATTTCTAGCAAAAACCTGGTTATATTTTGGACAAGCTGGTTTTCAAGGTCTCTTTCGTGAGCTTCTTCACCAACTGTCAGAAAATCAAAGATGTAGGGATCTTTCAGGGTCTCCTTTGCCAGATCAGATTGTGGCGCCGGTAAAGTCCGATCAAAGTTATGTGTTAAACCGCTCTGCCTGTTATAAAGATCAGTTTCTACCTGGTGGACCAATACGCTTCTGGACCATCCATTTTGAATAGTCTGTTGAATATACCATTCTCTCTCTTCTGCACCTTTAACTTTATCAATCAATATACAATTATGGAACCATGGAATTTGTGCAGCAGATTGCTGCACAAATTCAGAATCCGGATAAACCTCAGCAAACTTCCTCATATATTTCAGATTTCTTGAAGAAAACCCCTTCATTTCAGGAAATGATCCGCGCAAATCTGTAGAAAGCCGTTCGATTATCTTTGCACCCCATCCCTCGCTTTCTTGCCGCAATAATATCTCGTTGCCTATTTCCCAGTAAAGGAGAATCATTTGTGCATTAACACTAAGAGCAGCCTTGACTCTGGATGTACGTATTTTATCTTTGAGCCTCTTGAGAAAATCAACATAGGATTTAGTCTTCGTAAGATCGATTATCATGAAAAAATCCTTTCATTAGGCATCGTTCCCGTAAGTTGCCTTGTCTTCAGCAACCGTTGCCTGTTTTGGACGCTCAGGCAGTTGAATATCTATATGAACCGTTGCCCCAAGAACCTCAGCAACCCTGCGCAACATGCTCAGGGAGTGGCCCTCATACGATGTTGATTCAAGACGGCTTATCTGCTGTTGAGATGTTCCCACCCTTTGGGCCAGTTCCTTTTGAGATAAACCAGCCTTTTTACGCAAAGCAGCTAACTGCAGAGCTACGTCCCAGGCCTCGCCGGCCTTTTGATAGCGTCTGACAAAATCAGGATCTTTCAACTGCTCTTCAAGGTATCTGTCAAAATTGGTTTTTCGTTTCATACCGGATTTCTCTCCAGCCAATCAAGTTTTCTGTCCAAAGCAACCTTACGATCTTTTGAGGCAATCTTTTTTGCTTTGCTTCGAATCCCATGCAAAGTAATGATCCTCTTTCCCTTCATAAAAAAATACAGGACACGGGAGTTCAATTTTCCCAGATGTCTCAGCTCAAAAAGGTCATCACCAATAGATTTTGAAAGAGGCGGTCTGTGATAATTCCTGTTTTGAAGTTTAGCAAGACCGGCCATTACTGCTGCAAAATCGTCAGGATCCGATTCCTTAAGGTCGTCGAGAAACTCCCGTACAGGACATCGCCTTGAACTTGTTTCATAAAACTCTATAGTAAATTCCATAATCAGTCAACATCAATATTGATGTATTTAAACGCTCCCATAACTCTCTAATCGCTTTCATCTCATATTTTTCGATCAGCCCTTCATCGGTAAAGCTGAAGTAGCGGTTGTCTCCGATAATAATATGGTCGAAAAAGCTGATGCCCGTTGCTTTTGTCGCCATCATCAGGCTTTTTGTAAACGCTTTGTCATCTTTACTGGGAGTTGTCGAACCGGAGGGGTGATTGTGGGCGACAATGATGGAAGGAGCGTTATGTTTAATCGCATTCTGCAAGATATCACGAATATAGGGATTTGCCCTGTCAACTGTCCCATAGTCAATATCCATCATATCCGATATAGCATTCCGTCTGTCAAGGAGGAGCAGAATAAAACGCTCCTTTTTCAAATCCCTCATGAGGGGCATCAGGAAATTCGCAACATCAGATGATTTTTTAATCGAGCCCTCGAGTGCTTTTTCTTCGCTTAACATCCTTCGGCCCAATTCGATGGCTGCCTTGATCTGTGCAATTTTTGCGTCTTTGAGTCCGGAAATCTCTTTAAACTCAGAAGCATCGATGCCGCTCATGGCGCGTAGCGACTTGTATTTGTGAAGCAATTCCCTGCCAATATCCACGGCGCTTCTTCCGGGTGTACCCGTCCGAATAAGAATGGCGAGAAGCTCCGCGTTGCTCAAGGCATGTTCGCCATATTTCAGCAACTTTTCCCGTGGCCGGTCGTCTTTCGACCATTCACGGATGGGGAGGGGATACTTTGCTTTTTCTTTCTTTTTCATTTTACAGTGGACGTATCGAGTAATTCTGTTTTTGAGAAATGTACACCATCGCTAATATTTTAAATATAGTCAATATATCAATCCCAAATTACACAAACAATCCCGCAGATTGACGTAGAGATTGCAGAAAAGGGCTATTTCTGGATGGAAACTAATTCACATTCCAGTATGTTGAGGAAGGAGTGTTCGCCACGATTCACCTTTTCAGATTTCACGATGTTTATTCTTTTCTTGAATATGGGGCCCGATACCACGAGAGTATGGTATTCCCCGTTTTCACCAGACATATCTACATCCTTGATTTCTGAAATGTCACGGACAAAATCATAATCAATCCTGCGCCCCAGCCATTCCGGGCCCAACAAATCTTTTTTGGTGGCCACAACAACGGTTTCGAACCCGGCTTCTACCAACTCCTCTATGAGATTTTCCCTGTTCTTTTCTCCCCACAGGGGCAGGACGGCCTCCATCCCCGATTCTCTGCTGACCCTTTCTACCCATTCCCTGTGCCCTTCCAAGTCGATATCTCCGAAGATCCCTGCCTCAACCCCTTTATCCTTCAAGTCGGACAGGGCCTTTTTAAATTCCGCCTCGTATGTTTCCCAGGAACTTCGAGGCTGAACGATGGGAAGGCCTATCGCCTCCGCCTGCATCCGCAGCACCTCTGTTCTGATGCCGTGGGATCGGGAAATTTGACCATCTTCGGCTACCATATTTAAGAAATATGTTATTTGAAAATCCTTCATCGCCCTGTAGTAAGACAAAGCCGCATCCTTCCCACCGCTCCAGGAAACAAACGCGTTTAATTTTACAATTTTTCCCATTCAGTAACGTCTCCACAGATCCTGCAGTGAAAAGCGCTTTGATCCATCCCGGCGCCGCAACACTCGCATGTTTTTTGTCCCTTTTCAGGGGCGGGAATTTCCCCAACTACGTCCCGGTAAATACGATAATAATAGAAATGTTCTTTATTCCAGAATGTTACTGGATATTTTTTCTTGCCCTCTTCAAACTCCTCATCCAACACCCTTGATTCAATGACTTTTCTCAGTTCAGTCATACCGGAACCGTATTCCAGAGGCCTTTTGGTTTGCCATAGTATTTCCTGCGGCAGAACGCCTTCAAATGCCTTCCGGAGTATCCACTTCCCCCAGGTTTTTCCATTTTCTTCTCTGATATTGAGATCGAGATCAATCCCACGGCTGAAATCCATAAACTCATTATCCAGAAAAGGTTGCTTTACTGCGATCCCCAAGGCTTTTCCTATCTTATTGGAACTGAATCGCATGGCAGAATGCATCCGGGCCATGTATTCTTTTAAATCCTTTATCTTCAACATGAAATCGTAGCCTGCAAAGATCTCATCACTCCCGTCGCCTGTCATCATGCCCTTTATACCCATATCTTCCGCACATTTGAGTCCCATATAGGCTGTCACATCATTTGGAATCACGGGATCAAAACTTTCCAGTATCTTTATTACTTCAGGAATCGCAGTGACAGCCTCCTCAATTTTCACGGTTTTATGATAATGATCAAGTTTTAGGGATTTCGACACTTCGCCTGCAAAATATCGATCTTCCCCGTATGATTCAAGCCCGACAGAAATGGCCTTACTTTTCCCGGAATAAGCAGCCACAAGTGCAGAATCAAGCCCACCGGAAAAGAGTATCCCCTCTGACAGATTCCTGCTGACCGCTTCGCTAAATCTTCTCTTCAGTTCATGAAAAAGAGATTCCTTATTCATATTATCTCTCGATTCCCTTCCTCGCCTTAACCCCCTTCTGGTAATAATGTTTTATCTCTTTCATCTCCGTAACCAGATCGGCCTTTTCTATAATCCGGGGATCTGCTGTCCTGCCTGTAATGACCAGTTCGACTTCTTCCGGCTTTGCCTCGATGAAATCCAGTAATTCGTCCACGGAGAAGAGATTATAGCTGGTAGCGATATTCGCTTCATCGAGAATAATCATCTGATACTCTCCGGAGCGCATGATCTCTCTGACCTCATGGAGACCTTCCCGTGCGGCTTGAATATCTTCCTCGTCAGGATCTCTTTTAATGAAGCCTTTCCGGCCATATTGTTTCACCGTAATGAAATCCTGCAATTTTGCCAGGGCATTGATCTCGCTATATTTCATCCCTTTGACAAACTGGGCAATATACACTTTCATGTTTGCGCCGGCGGCACGCAGGGCAAGCCCCAGGGCAGCAGTTGTCTTCCCCTTGCCATCGCCTGTATAAACCTGGATATAACCTTTCATATTCCCCTCATAATCCTCATTAGTTTCTGAGACCTTTGCAAAACGCCCCCTTTCGCCTTTAACCTCTAAGCTCTTTAAAAATCATACCTCAGACCGAGAAAGAACATTCTTCCCGGCATGGGATAGCCCTGAGCGTATTCATAATCTTCACCAAAGAGGTTTTGAATCTTCCCTTTCAGAGTAACACTTCCGTATTTTTCAGCATCTAAAATCTTCTTGCTGACAGTCAGATTGGCCACAGTAAAACTGCCTTTTGTTATTGTCCCATAAGTACCGCCTTCATAATCAGTAATATCCTGTTTCCCCGCATAAGCAAGGTTCAGGTTGGCGGAAAAACCGCCAAGGTCGGAGACCGTGATGCCATAAGACACATTGAGATCCGATGTGTACTTGAGGTCTTCATTTGTTTCCTTATCCTTGTATTTGGTGAGACAGGTAAAACTAACGTAGGGCTTGACCTGATAATCCCATGAGAAGAGTGAGCCTATATCATAGGAAATACTCCCTTCAAATCCCTCAATTTCAGCTTTCCCGAGATTTCTGTATGATGTGTCGCCACCACCAGTTGTATAGGTCTCAATTTTGTCCTTGAAATCGGTATGAAAATAGGTAAGCCCGGCGTTGAAGGAAGCGTATGAAAAGTCCAGACCTCCTTCAGAGGTCTCGCTCTTCTCAGGTTTCAAATTGGGATTGCCCACGTAATGCACACCCCACATATTCATATCGCAGGCCAGCTGCTGTGCCGTGGGCATCCTGAACGCCTCCCCGTAGTTAGCCCTCAGCTTTAACCAGTCTGTAAGTAGATAGGCCGCGCCGATCCGTGGAGATGTGTGGTCGTCACTCTCTTTTCCCCCGTCACTCTTCATGTCCACTTCATATTCGTCATATCGCACGCCGCCGGTGATTATAATCTTCTGATCAAAAAGCCTGGCCTTGGCCAGGAGAAAACCGGCTGGATTGTCATATTCAGTATTACTTGGACTGTATTCGCTATCTTTAGTCTCATAATTCACCCAGTCGAAACCCGCAGTGAGAAGGAGATACTTCTGGTTATAAGAGACCTGTGCCTGGGTTCCCTTATAATCGGCTGATACCTTATCTGGTATACCATTATCCCAGGAGTCAGGATTGCTCGCAACGGGGTCAAAGTATTCATCCTCATCTTTGCCATCAAAATATCTGACCTTCCAGGAAAAGAGACCGTTACCGGTTTCCCCGTCATAGATAAAATCAACCGATTTATTACCGTTGTTGCTGTAGTCATCGCGATCGTTCTGACTCAGGTAGCCCGGATTACCCGCATGATCAACATCAAAGTAAGTGTAAATGACACCGATACGATTCCCGGGCAGGAACTCATATCCGAGATTCAGGCTGCCGTTCTTTTTATGATTATAAGCTGTGTTGTAAAACCTTGCGCCACTTCCAGTGTTATAATCATCTCTGGAATCGCTGGTAAAACTGCCGGAAAAATCAAACGCCTTATACTTGCCTGAAAATCCTGCGCTCCCCTCCTTATAGTCGTAGCTTCCCAGAAGTCCCTCAACAAAGGCGGTCGGTTTCTCCTTCCCCTGTTTTGTGATCACGTTTACGACTCCGCCCATGGCTGCCGAACCGTACTGAACAGAGGCAGGTCCTCTTATTACCTCCACCCTCTCTATGTTTTTGGTCATAATCTTGGCCGTATTACCGGTCCCGGCTCTCCGGCCGTTCAGCAGGATAAGCACTTTGCCCGCAAGGTCAACGCCGGTGGCATCCGTTCTGAAACCACGTATGCCGACAGATGTTGAAGTACCCGGATATTTATGGATGTGCCCGATACCCTTTTCAGCAAGCAAATCTCCCAGATCCGTTGCTGAAGAATTTTTGATTTCATCTTGATCAATGATGGTTACATTGGTGGTAATCTCTTTTTTCTTTTCTTCTACCCTGCCTGCGGTTACCACCACCTCTTCCATTATTGTCGAATCGCTCCCTTCCTGTGCATAGACAGGAATAGATGAAGCAACAAACAAACATGCAAAAAATATTATCAACTTCTTCATTTTTTAGTTCCTCCTTATGATTTGTGATGTTTGATTTACTTAAATTTTTGCTGCGTTATCACATTCATAAGGGTGGGGCTTTGTTCTCTTTTTTCCTCACAATAACCTCCTTTCCCCTCCGTCGGGAATGTTATTTTAGTGTCTGAACGAAAACTCATGGTTTTCTTTCGACACTGTTTTATCCGTCAGATAAGTCTCCTGGCTCGCGGCAACGCCTACTCTCCACGCCTTCCCAACCCCCTTTTCAGGGAATCAGTGGCATTGCGTGAATTTCGTTCCGCCTACAGTTGCGGGGCAGCACCGGCCTTTGACCGGTTTCCTTGATCTGACAGATTGAAAGCGTTCAGATTGAGCAGCAGGGCTAAAGCCCTGCCCTACATAACTGATTGCTTACTACGTGACAATAATGTCACTCTCGGTTGTCCGGTTAACGGATTTTTGTCAACGAGGACATCTGTTTCATAAACCTCCTTAATATTGGATTCGGTAATCACTTCATCGGGAGTCCCGATGCAGTGAATCATCCCTTCGTTCAAAAGCATAATTCTGTCACAGAAAAGAGACGCCAGATTTATGTCATGAGTTACAGCGATGACTGTCAGCCCTTCTTCTTTGTTCAAGTTTTTTATCAAGTCAAAAAAGGCTATCTGGTGTTTAATATCCAGAAAAGCCGTGGATTCATCGAGAAGGATTATCTGGGGTTGCTGGGCCAGAGCCCTTGCTATGAGCACTCTCTGTCTTTCACCACCGCTTAACTCATTTATACTTCGGGCAGCAAATGGAAGTATATCGGTCATCTCCATTGCCTTACGAACGATTTCAAAATCTGTTTGTCCTTCAAACCTCAGCCTGCCGAGATGAGGAGCTCTTCCCATCAAAACAATTTCCTGAACGCTAAACGAAAAGATTATAGGAGAATCCTGGGGAACTACCGCTATAAGTTTCGCTATGTCATGCCTTTTGATTTTCCTGATGTTTATTTCATTGATCAAAACCGATCCCTGCTGTGGCATTAATATTCCGTCAATGATTTTGAGAAGCGTCGTTTTACCCGATCCATTCGGTCCTATGATACCTAAAAACTCCCCTTCACAGGTCTTGAAAGAAAGATTTTTCAGAACCCATTCATCATCATATCTAAACCCAACGCCTTCTGTTTGTACAATCGCCATGAATCAGACAGACCTCCTTCGGAGGAGATAAATAAAGTAGGGGGCGCCGCAAATGGCGGTAATCACTCCCACCGGTAATTCGCTGTGGGGAATCACCGTTCTGGCAATCGTATCGGCCACAACGAGAAACGATGCCCCGAAAAGAAAGGATGCCGGTAACAGCAGCCGGTGATCGGGACCAAGCAGCATTCTCATAATGTGTGGGATAATAAGCCCTACGAATCCTATAATTCCGCTGAATGATACGGCGAGCGCGGTTACAAGTGAGCCTGCAAGAAAGAGAATTATCTTTGTCCTTTCCACACTCACCCCTAACTGCATTGCCGTTTCCTCACCGGTTACGATTAGATTCAACGGTCTTGCATACGAATAAATGATGGCAAACCCGAAAAGCAAAAGGATACTTACAAACAGAATCTTAACCCACGTAGCGAGGCTTAGATCACCCATCAACCAGAATGTAATATTGTGCAGGTCTGTATTCGTGCTGATGGAGATTAAAAACATAATGATGGCTGAAAAGAACGCATTGACAATAACCCCCGCCAGAAGAAGAGTATTGGAATGAAGCTCTTTGTTAGTTTTCCCTATCAAAAAAACAAGGACAACTGTAATCACAGCCCCTAAAAAAGCCAGACCGGAAATACCGAACGGGACTGAACCCAACCCGATGATAATGCCAATAATGGCGCCAACGGCTGAGCCACCGGAAACTCCAAGGATGAAAGGATCTGCCAGGGGATTGCGAAGAAGGGCCTGGAAGATGACACCAGCGGCAGAAAGGGAAGCTCCAACAAGACCGGCAAAGATAACTCTGGGCAGGCGAATCGAAAAAATGATTGTCTTTTCCGATGGTGTTAAACCGGCATAACCTTCATGCCATCCATAGAGGAGCCCCTTCAGCCCCTGTATGATACCGATCCTGGCCGGACCTATCAGGACGGACACAATTGCCACGGCAATAAAAACCGCCACAAGTAAAAGATTAATTTTAACTATCCTGGATAGAGTTACTGTGGATCTTTCCATCACGAAAAATTCCTGAGTTGTTTAAAAATTGCAAAAAGGTTGCCCGTAAAAGCACCTAAGACTTTTACTGGACCAGGTTTGATGAACTCGTGAAAAGTCAAAAATGTTCCCTCTCCCATGGGTTAGGGCGAGGAGAAATTCGACTTTTTGCGAAGCCATCGAGATTAACTCACAAATTTTTCGTGGGTAAAAAAGGTTGGCAAATAAAAGATTTTTTTCATGGTACACCTCCCTCGAGGGTTAAAGATGGATAGGTCTTCCGGCTTAGGGCTGCCTACTCACCCGCCTTCCCGTCATAGCATCAACCATGACAGTGACTGTTTGGGCTTTCGTTCCCTTCACGGCTGCGGGGCAGCGGGGGATTCACACCCCTCTTCCTCACATCCATCCGTATATGAATTGATTTATCGAGAACCTTGCTTAAAGAGAATATATAAGAAAGTAATGATTTTGTGTCAAGAGAAAATTAACAGAAAAGAATCTTCCCAATTTACTTCCCATCATACCTCAGCATCTGGTGACAATCCTCATTGTAATCGCATCGACAGGACATTCTTTTTCACACAGACCGCATCCCACACATTTGTCACTATCGAAAAATATTTCTGTAGGCATTTCCCCACGAGGCAAAGGAAGTTTTACGTGAAGGGCCTTGAATCGGCACAGATCAACACATAGCATGCAAAGGGCACACGATATTCTGTTTAGCACCGGTTTCGGACGATCCTGAGGTGCCACCATTATAACAACGGCACCTTCCCCATCAATAACACAGCCAATGGGGCAGCTCATACCGCAGACCGAACAGTCGACACATCTTACCGGATTAATCTCATGGATTTTTCCGATTTCTCCCGTAATTGCAGAAACCGGGCAGACATTCTTACACTCCCCGCATCCTGTACAGTCATCAAGAATTTTATGAGCCATGTCTCATTATCACCATCTCCGCAAGTGCGACCGCAATCAAAAGAAGATATCACTGCTGCCCGAAGAATTATCCCCGGATTTCAGAAATAGTTCCGGACTCAACGTACATCGTAGCCTGCGCGCTCGATTGCCTGTTTTACTTTTTCAATGCTGCCTTTTCCCTCTATTTCAAATGCCACGCTTTTTTCGTCCAGGTGGACATTTACGTCCGATGTCCCGGTGACTGATTCGACAGCCTTTTTTACCGTGCCTGCGCAATGCATGCAGGTCATACCCCGGACAGACAGACTTATTTTATTGTCTCTCACGTCTCTTTCCCCTTTTATCCTGTCCAGAATCTTGATTTTCAGATAATACCATCCGATCATTACGGCCAGTATGATGGACCCGCCTATCTTCAGCCATGCAGGCAGTATTTCGTGATTATGAAGGATTATGACGTTTTGAAAACCGAAATGCGCTGTAAATATGTTAAGCAGGTATCCTAGCAAAAGGCTGATAAGGGCGATGGCAGACAGATAAACAACGGTGGATTTTTTGCCAAGAACTTTAAAGACCGTCAAAATAGTCATGGCGTTCGTCGCGGGACCCGTCAGGAGAAAAACCAGAGCAGCGCCCGGTGAGATGCCCTTCATTATAAGGGAGGCGGCAACAGGTGTGGATGCCGCGGCACACACGTAGATAGGGATTCCGACGACCAGCATTAAAAGCATGGATAGAAAATCACTGCCAAGGTGTTTTTCAAAAAATCCGTCAGGTATCAGAGCAGATATAATGCCCGCGGCAATTATCCCCATCAACAGTGCGTTTGCAAGGGAGCCAAGCAGGTCATATTCAATATAGCCGGGAATTGACTTGAGCCGCTTATAATAACTTTCCTGCGGAACCGCATCATCCGGTAAAACAATCTCTGGTTGATCAGGCCCGTTCCTGCCAAGAATATTAACCATGATACCGGCAGCTAACGCGGTGACCAGTGATGCGACAATGCGGAAAAGAGCGAACACCCATCCGAGAAGGGAATAGGTAATCATGAAACTGTCCGCGCCAACCTGCGGTGTCGCAATGAGAAATGATATGGCAGAGCCCTTTGACGCGCCGCTTTTTCTGAGGGAAGCCGCAACCGGCACAACGCCGCATGAACAGAGAGGAAGAGGTATGCCGAATAGCGTCGATTTTATAACAGAACGAAAGGAGTCGCGGCCAAGGTGGCGGCGTATAACGGATTCCGGAAAGAAAACGTAAAGTATCCCGGCAACAATAAACCCGAACAGCAGGTAAATTGATATCTCATTAAAAAAGAACAGGACCTCTTTTAATATATGCGCCACAAAACTCATGCGTTTTGCCCCATCACTTGCTGACGGCAGCAATCCATTTCAGGTATGCTTCGCTGCCGTCACTTATCGGGAGCTGTATTATCTCCGGGACATCATAACTGTGATTCTGAGAAATAAACTCTTCAATCTTATCATAATGAGCAGATTTTGCCTTTATCAGCAACAACTGTTCGTTATCTCTGTTGATCGTGCCGTCCCATTCGTAAAAGCTTGTAACTCCCGTTATCTGCACGCATGCCGCCAGTTGTGATTCAATCAACAGGCGAGCCAGTTTTTCCGATTCCTCTTTGTTCCCGCATGTGGTCAGTATGACGCAGTATTCTTTGGATTCAGACATTATCCTTATCAGCCGCAGCAGCTTCCTCCGCATGAACCGCCAGACAGGCTGGAGGTAATGGAAAACCCTGAGCCTCTGTCCGTAGTAATGAACTCTATGTTTACAGGCTTCACCTGTTCAAATAATTGTTCGTCTATCACGAATGTGATGCCATCTTCCTCAAAAACCTTATCCCCTTCCTTAGTCTCATCCAGAGACATTCCCAGTGAGGGGCCTGCTCACCCGCCTCCGGAATACACCAGCCGGACAGGGATTTTTTCTTCCCTCGATTCAAGGGCCTTTCTGATCATTTCCTGTGCCTTTTCTGAAACTTCAAACATTTTGCTTTCTCCTTTATATTTTTTTGCTCTTGAGTGAATCTTTTAACAAACTGATTTTCCTGCTTCCTCCAGAAGAACCCAACCCCGGCCTCTTTAAAAGCAGGAGCTAAAATTCTGAATGGATTCCATTTAACAACATCGTGCCTTTCCTTCAGGTTTCGATTCTTGTTTTGGGTCAATAGTACAGCAGCACGAGGTGCTTTCGCGGCCCAGCATGGTATTGATAACCGCGGCGGCACAGCCTACGCCTGATTCCACCGTTAGCGCCTCTGTCGGGCAGTTGCGGCTGCATGCCCCACACTCCATGCATGCATCCCGGTTTTGGATCTCGACACGTCCGATGCCGTTCATGCTCAGAACAGCGTGAGGACAAACCTGTATACACATGCCACAGCCGATGCATTTTACTTCATCCAATTCCAGTGTAACAACGTTTTTTAGATATTCCAGGCTTCCCATATATTTCAGTCTCCTATGCAGCGAATCGTGACCCCAGCCAGAGAACGATTCCCGCTATTCCTGCACAGATTTCAACCGGCAGCGCCCAGCGCATTTCTTTTTTAACACCTGAAAGCGACGTGTACGTCGATGCTCCGGTGAAGTTCATTGCCAGATACATTGTAATGGAAGTAACGAGAAAAAACCATGCCACAGACTCAAGTTGTCCGGGCCGGATTGCCATATCGGATCTCCTGATCAGGACGAGAATAAGTGCCGTTGGAAGTCCGAGCCAGAGCCCTTTTATAGCAAAGGCGCGTCCCGGAAGAAAGGGCAAAAGTATGGGAGTAAGAATCGTACCTGCAAGTATGGCACTCATAATTGCTGCGGTGGTGGATGCACCGTAGTTCAGGACATTATCCCAGTATCCGCCAGGCCCTCCCAGACCGCCGAGGAGAAATGCTATGGGAATAATGAAAACTGCCGCCTTCAAAGCTTCGACGAGTTCCACCGGTATCAGAACCGTTCGTTCCATAAGTGTAAATGTTTGAATTCGCATTTCGGGTGTTGCTCTGCAGCCGGCATCTAAATAGGCTGGAAGATCATGAGCTCTGACCGGTCCGTAGCTAACCTTGAAACCTGAATATTTCCTGACCAGATGAGCGGCGACTCCAGGTCCCGCCAGTTGGGGAAGTATAATATTTCTGTGACTGACAATTTGAGAGATGCCGCTGTTTATTATTCTTTCGACAAGTTCGGTTGTGCCGAAAGTGCCCTTGCCGGCGGCACACCATACATTTATTCCTTTCGTATCAAGTACGAGAATCCAGGCATCTCGGTCCCGGAGGGATTCTCTCAGGCGATCAAAACTCATTTTGTAGTTAGCGCTTGCCAGTACCGGTGAGTTTTCATCCGGATTGCCAAGGGCATATAAACCAGGATCAACGGTATAATACATTCTTCCGACACCCCAGCGAGCCCTTATTGTACCCCAATGGTCCCTCCATTTAAGAGACGTAGAAATCTGTGGGATATAAGTCACAGCGGTTTTAACAGAACCCGAGACAAACGGTTGATCCGGACTTGGCAGGCTCACCTGAGCCTCGCATGAGGACGATCACATATATGAAGAAAGAGGGATTTCTCTGTCATTTCCCATTTCACTTTTATAAATTTGAAGGTCTTTTTGCATTTTTACATAAATCCTTTGTCTTTTATCGGCATTGACATGATGAGAGATTCTGCACGGCCTCGACAAACAATTTTAGATTGTCGTACACATCGCCCCGTCTTTCTTCAGGAATCCCCTCGTTGATGGTTTTAATAAATCCCACGACGCAGGACTGGACTTTTCCATGGGTCTCTTTCCCTTTATCTTTTAATGTCAGATTAACTGCCCTTTGATCCTTTTTCGATTTTTCTCGCTGAACCAGCCCCTTTTTGATCAGAGGATTGAGCAATCGCGTCGTTGTGCTTTTATCAACGGCAAGAATCCGGTGAAGATCTGCCAACTGTAACTCCCCTTTTTCTTCTATGGCATCGAGAACGAAAAACTGGGTAAGCGTTATATCTTCACAGAGCACGGAGTCCCGTCGGCAGAATCTCACGGCTTTGCAGAGATCAGATAATAGAAAAAGCACTTCCTTATTAGTTGCGATATCTCCCGTATTCATGGTTGTAATATACAACTAATTTTCGATTTGTCAACACCACCACATCATTTTTTTATAAGTTTTTGATTTTAAAAGAGTTCAACGGGGATTCTGATGGGATTACCCATCAGAGGGAGATCTTTTTAATTCGCATGGATCTGTATTCTACCCTTTTTTGATACGGCTCCTGTCCAGAGGCATCCCTTCCCAGGCAAATTTCATGACCATCAGAAAATCATCATGTGGGTGAATGGGGTCAGTCCATTCCTGATATGATTTGCTTTTGTTTTAATATTCTTATATTGTGCGTTGTCGCGAAAGTAACATACAGAATGGATGGTATGAACACATGGGATTGATCAATCTTTTAATTAAAGATCCGCTGGCCTTTATTTTAATAGCCATACCGCTTTTATACTCAGTTATTTTCCATGAACTGGCCCACGGGTGGGTTGCCTATAAAATGGGAGACCCCACTGCCAAGCTGATGGGCAGATTGAGCCTCAATCCGCTGAAGCATCTCGACCCGGTGGGGACGTTCATGCTGTTTATCTTCGGCTTCGGATGGGCACGACCGGTCCCCGTAAATTTTGCCAATCTGCGTGAAAGCCGGAAAGGGCTGATATTTGTTTCTTCGGCAGGAATTGTCGTCAACATGATGCTCGCCTTTATTGCTATCTTCCTGCTACGATTTCTGTCGTTGCCCTCACATGGTATCGCCGCTACG
This sequence comes from uncultured Syntrophaceae bacterium, assembly GCA_964523565.1. GTDB lineage: Bacteria > Desulfobacterota > Syntrophia > Syntrophales > UBA6807 > CAZGAK01. The sequence goes on from CAZGAK010000002.1 coordinate 54,237, forward strand.
ATGCTTTACTATATGGCCCAGATCAATATCATCCTGGCAGCGTTCAATCTGATTCCGATCCCGCCCCTTGACGGCTCTAAAATTCTTATGGGCTTTTTATCCACTCGTCTTCAATACTCGCTTTCACGACTTGAACCCTACGGTTTTTTTATCATAATCGGATTGCTCTACTTCGGTGCTCTTAACCCTCTGATCGATTTTTTTCGCTGGATCATACTGTCAATCATCGGCATGCTGCTCTTTCAATAATCGGGGATAAATTACAGATGATACCGAATATTAATAGTCATATTTGTCCAATTTGCAAAACACCAGATGGAAGCGAGTTTTATCAGGACAGGCACCGCGACTATTTTCGGAGAAAGGAGAAAAGGAGAAAAGGGGACAGATTTATTTATTTGTTTTGCTCGGTCTCCCTTGTCCACGAAATTCCACCCGCCTTGCAAATTTCTTCTCGATCTCATCTACAAATCTGGAACTGCCGGTCAACTGTCCCCGTTGCAATGCTTGCCGGATTAAGCTCCATTCCCCTTCGGGAATTGTCCCTTTTACCCACACCGCATAAACTTTTGACCGGCCTTTCTCATTCTCGGCAAGCCCCATGTAACAAGGATCGTAATCCAACCATTCTCTTTCGTGATTGCCTATCTTGATGCCGTAACTAGACCAGCGGTAATCAGCAGGATCAACAACAATTCCAGCACGCACAGGATTCAATTCAACATACCGGCAACATGCCAAGAGATATTCGTCCGTGCTGATCGGACTCGATTTGTAGCGGCCTTCCCATAAGCATCCAGTGCGTCGTTCCATCTTGTTCACATATCTTGTCTGTCGTCCACACACTCTTTTCATAAGCTGCGCAAGATTCCCCTCTTCATTGCCAGGATCAATGATCAGGTGAATATGATTTGTTATCAAGCAATACGCACAAACCAAGGAGCCTAGCTTTTCTTTCCATTCACGCAGATTATCAAGATAATATAAATAGTCATCATTAGATGCAAAGATAACCTGCCTGTTATGGCCTCGCTGGATTATGTGGTGCGGGTATCCGCCTATGACAATGCGGGATCTTCTTGGCATGATCCTTCACTAACATAGCAAGCCTCTATTCTCAAGGATAAAAATAAATCTGTCCCCTTTTACACTAGGCAGCCTAGCTTTTCTTTCCATTCACGCAGATTATCAAGATAATAAGTCATCATCAGATGCAAATACAACCTGCTTGTTATGGCCTCGCTGGATTATGTGGTGCGGGTATCCGCCTATGACAATGCGGGATCTTCTTGGCATGATCCTTCACTAACATAGCAAGCCTCTATTCTCAAGGATAAAAATAAATCTGTCCCCTTTTAGTCCCGTCCCCTTTTAGTCCCCTTTTACATTCAGGAAAATTTGCCGGTCGAACGTTTGGTTCGCAAGGCGCTTCGCGCCGAAGAACCAAACGAACGGCCGGGTATCCGGCAACTCGGCATTCCTCAAGGCGCGAAGCGCCTTGAGGAACCATTGCTTATCAGGAAAATTTAGTCAGTTTATTGTGGAAATCAACAGACAATTCGAATGTTATAGGGTTTCCTGTCTTTAATCCTTAAGATTTCTTAAGGATGCTGACATTCCATTATTATTCCATGCCTTTTCTATTGCATTAGCAAGAACCTCGTTCAATAACGATACCAATATGTCAGTATCCTGAAAAATGCCCCCTCCCATGCCACGTTTTTCAAAGCCTTCAATTTTTCCATTCCAAAGTTTCTTTTTATTCGTCATGTCGTAGATTTCCAGATCAATATCAACAACAGCACCCTGTCGCATCATGCTTTCAGTCCAAAATTTATTGATTTGACCTCTCACAACGAGCCTTTCATCTGATACTGCAAATAAATCTGTCGTATTAGGATATTTTTTTACACAACACCCATTTGCCTTAAATAAATTTTCCAAGGCATCCATGACATCTTGATTTATCGTTTTTTCGCTGTATATCCTTTTAAGAGGATTTTTATATCCACCATAAACAGTACCAATGAGTGTGTTTCTTCCATTTGAATTGTATCTTTTATCTGGAAAGGCCAAGATAGCAATAGAAACATCCTTTCCTAACTCTTTATTTGTTCCAATGAGTGTATCAGCGTTATATTTCACCACGCCGACACGAGACCCACAACCTGCGAAAATGAAAGCAAATACAATAACTACGAAAACCTTATGAAATTTCATTCTCCTCTCCTTTTTAATCTCAAATTTCCGACCTAAACTATTCTCCCTCTGTTCTCTCCCTTTCTTCGAACACATCGGTTAACTTTGCAGATTCGGATACTTACAGTATATACTTTCCCTGTCCTCCCGGAAAGGATGGAACAACATATTTAAGAAAGCTGTTCACAAGCCTTACCTTGATGCCGAAGGTGTTTAAAAACTTCTCTACAGGGGCAATGATCAAGAGGAGCGGAAGCAGATACGTCGTAATCAGAATTTTAAAGAACCCGCAGTGAAGCTTTCGGGTTGAAGCAAAATTATTTCTTATAAAAGGAGACAATAAAAGCCGCAGGATCATGAAAAAGGGAGGAACAAGAAAAGCGATGAGGACGGAAAAAATCTCAAAGGCCAGATCTAATGGCTTATTTTTGCCGATGAGATCGCGGAGATTGTTCTGTGAATAGGTGTTTGGCCTGTCAGAGGATATTGCCTCTAAAAACCATTTGGTGGGGAGATAGGAGATAACATATACTGATATGGCAACAATATCAGTTACAGGTCTGAAGTGGCTTACATTATTGCTATATATCGTTTCGATCTCAAGAGGTAGTATTTTGACACCCGAATCTCCCGCCTTCAACAAAAATTCCGTTTCAGTCACATATCGATCGGTTGTCAGAAGGATGTTTTTGACTGTTGAGAGAGGGTAGAGCCGGAAACCGCACTGCGTATCCTCTATGAATTGATTTGCACCGAGAGAAACGTAGAACCGCGCGACATGCATCGAATTATACCGCCCTCTCGGTATCTTATGTGTGTCATGCATCCTGGAACCAACGATAACAGCTTCAGGGCAGTTATGATGCGATTCAATGAAACGGGGGATATCTGCAGGATCATGCTGACCATCGGCATCCACACTGATTACAGCATCGTATCCCGCATCGATGGCCTTCCGGAAAAGCACCTTCAATGCATGCCCTTTCCCACGATTCCTCTCGATCAATACAACCTGGGCGCCTGCTTCGGCAGCAATATCCGCAGTATTGTCTGTTGAGCCGTCATCTGCAACAATAACATCAGAAACGTATTGTAACGATCCGTTGACCACATCCCTGATGGTTTGAGCGGCATTATATGCTGGAATGACTACACAGATTTTCGATACCATCTGTTACCTCTTAGGCTATGAATTCCCTCACTACCGCCACAACAGGATTCAAAAAACCTCATTTCCATCCTGTTGTAAGTAATACGGAAATCATATACCATACCTCTTGCCATAATAAAAACCTGTTATTTGTCCTGATTTTCACGCACATTCCTCAACCTCTTCCCTGTCTTCATATACTCCCACAGAGGTCCCTTGATTCCGAAACGACGCAGTTTCCTTTGCAGGCTCGCATTCATATTAATATTCATGCCGGGAAATATCCAGTTTCGGTTTTCTTTTGAAAACTTTTCGATGAAAGGGAGGATTTCATTTTCTATGGAAGGCGACAGGTAAAAGACTGGTTTCAAAAAATCCTCATGAGGATCGATACACCCTTCTTCCATGGCTACGACAGATAATCTGGTTCCCGGAAAGACCCTGATACCAATCATGCAGATAGCAGCCGTTGGGGACATATCAATTATGGCATCTAATGTTTGATGAACACTTTCCATTGTCTCGCCCGGTCCTCCCAAAAGAAGGGAATGACAGAATGACATTCCCGACTGCCTGCATATGTCCGAGGCATTCCTGAGATCATCAACGGTGAAGTTTTTTCCAAGATTGACCAGCATGGTCTGATGAGCGGCATCACTCCCAAATTCCACTCCCGTGCAGCCTGCATCGATCATTAATTCAATAAGATTTGGGGTGATAAATCCCGGATTGGCATAACAGCTCCATTTAACAGGAAGTTCCCGGCTGATTATCTCCCTGCAGATTTCCTCAGCGTGCCGGACGGGATAATTGAACGTGTTATCGACAAAGAAGATATTGTCTGTCCCGTATTTCAGCATGTCCTCAATCTCGTCACAGACAAGTTTCGGACTCCGCAATCTTACCTTTTTCCCTTCAATGATCGGGTAGGTGCAGTAAATGCACTTGAACGGGCAACCTCTTTTGGTCTGAATATTGCCCATTCCTCCAAATTTTAAATAGGCCTCGTTGTCGAATTCTGATCTGTCGGGAAGTGGAAGGGTGTCCAGGTCTTCAATGATTCCGGAATGATTGTTTATAATTTTTAGTTCAGGGATATCCTGTATCTTCTTCCCCCCTTTCAGGTCGTTAACAAGCATGACAAAGGAGGATTCACCTTCACCTGCAATGCCGAAGTCTGCACCGAGATACTCCATGAGTAATTCCGGCAACAGGGCAAAAGCACTTCCCCCCGCGACGATGATCGCCTCGCTTTGCTTCCTGATTTCCTGCACAACCTTATGATAAAAAGGAAGGTATGTGACATAATTAGGATAGCTGACGTTATCAATATTTCTTAACGACAGTCCAATAATGTCGGGTTGAAAAGATTTTATGGCATCTGCAATCGAGGTTTCATAATCTTCGACAAAACAGAGATCCAGAATCCGGCACTTTATTTTGTTCCTCTTTAACGCCGCGGTAATGTGTGCTAAACCAATGGGAAAAACAGGATCGGGAAGTGATTCGACATTAGGTGAAACGAGAAGAACTTTCATAAGAATTTGCCTTGTTACTGTTTTGTAAAAATAAGGCTGCTCGTTCCACCGCCAAACGTGGTGCTTGTCATCAGGGCCGTATCTGTTTTGCCGGTCGGGGAAATATTCCACACCGGGAAATTTTCGGCTTCGCTTCTCAATGCTTCAATGTTTACGGTGGGAAGAGGCAGCTTGTTATAGATGCTCAGAAGAATAGCCGCCGCCCGTATGATCCCGGCACCTCCGAAATCACCCATAAGATATTTCAAAGGTGTCACTTCCAGATTGTTATTTCGTCCTCTGAAGATTTGCCTGAGCTGGTTATATTCCATTTTATCAAGTTCACCGGTAAAATTGGCAGAAATATCTATCTGATCAATTTCACCGGGATCCATACCGGCATCTTCTATAGCAAGGAATACAGCCCGTGCCATCTGCTCGCCTTCAATTTCGTAATGCCCAATGTCTGTTATGCCACCCCTGATGACACCCGATTTCAGTACTCCGTATATTTTTGCATCCCGCTTACGTGCCACATCGATTCTTTCCATAACCAGAATCCCGGCTCCTTCCCCAAGGATAAGACCGCTTCCAGGTTCGGGTCTGATAGTTTCACCTTCTTCCGCCCTGACCTTGTTGAGGGCACCTACGGCATCATAACAGGTATACTGCATTGCTGACAACTCATCAGCCCCACCCACCAGGACAACGTCCACCAGATTTTGCGACAGGAGATTCCGGGCATACATGATGGCATTTTCCGCGGAAAGTTCGTTCTGGCAGAAGGTATTGTTGGGACCTGTTATACCATGAAACATGGCAATATGGCTTGCAGGGGCATTAGGTACAGTTTCCGGGAAAAGAAAAGGATGGGCTCCTCGAGGTCCATCCTCAAGAAGGCTTACATAAAAATCTTCTATATGAGAGCTGTTTCCGTATGAAGTTCCCATGATGACAGCAACTTTTTCCTTGTCGATATTATCCAGATCAAGTCCGCTGTCTTGCAACGCTTCTACGCTGGAGGCAACTGCCATCATTGAAACTCTACCCATTCGCCGATAACTTTTCGGTGGCATAAATTGACGTGGATTAAAATCATCAATCCAGCCGGCTATATTAGATCGTAAAGACGTAGTGTCGAAGGATGTGATCTTCTTTATTCCCGTCTTTGCCTTCCGGCAGCCTTCCCAGAAGGCTCCCCGACCTATACCCAATGGACTGATGACACCTATACCTGTAACGGCAATTTCGATCATTGAATGCTCTTGAACTCTTTTATTTATACTTTACTTCTTGCAAATACAACCGATGTATTATTCCCTCCAAATGCAAACGAGTTGCTCATGGCAAAATTAATTTCCTTTTTTCTGGAATAATCAGGCACATAATCCAGATCACAATCCGGATCAGGAACTTCCAAATGTATCGTCGGTGGAACAACCTGCTCATGCAAAGCGAGGACTGTGGCTACTCCCTCGATTGCCCCTGCGGCACCGAGACAGTGTCCAACCATGGATTTTGTAGAACTAATTGTTAAATCTCCTGCACATTCACCGTTAAAAACTTTCTTTATAGCCCTGGTTTCCATCTGATCGTTTATCCTGGTAGCCGTTCCGTGGGCATTGATGTAGTCTACTTGATCTACATTGACATTGGCATTCTTTAAGGCCTGTATCATCACTCTACTCATACCTTCAGCATCCGGAGAGGTAATGTGTACGGCATCTGAATTTGTTGCATAGCCAAGCACTTCTGCGTAAATGGTTGCGTTTCTATCTTCAGCACGTTCATAATCTTCCAGTATCAGGATTGCAGCCCCCTCCCCTAATGAAAGGCCGCGCCGGTGCCTGTCAAAGGGACGGCAATACTCAGGATCCATTAGTCTTAAAGAATGGAAACCGGAAAAAGTTAATTCTGAAAGAGATTCACTTCCACCGGTGACAACAATATCCTGATCACCTGAGCGAATCAAGTCGAAACCATAACCAATCGACGTGGCACTGGAAGAACAGGCGGTACAAATGGTAGCCCTTAATCCGGTTAGTTTATAGCGGCTTGCAACAAAATCGGTCAAGGTGCAGGGTGCAGTGGGAAGAAGAAGGGAAGGTCTTGGTCTGGTTTTTTTTAACCATAAGGCACGCCGATATTTCTCCCAGGAGAGCATACCGCCTGCACCACCTCCCAGAACAACACCGATTTTCTCTTTGGTGTATTTTGCAATATCCAGTCCGGAGTCTGACAGGGCCTCGTCGGCTGCTATGAGCCCCAAAAGATCACACCGGGAATTCCGCTTTATCTCACGGGGGCTAAAAAAGCCTTCCGGATCTATGTTTTTTATCTGTCCGGCAGAATGGCATGAAAAGCCGGTGGTGTCAAAAAGCGATATCGGCTCAATTCCACATTTTCCGCTGAAGAGCCCTTCCCTGAACGCAGGCACGGAATCCCCGATGGACGTGATTATACCAAGACCCGTTACGGCCACCCGCCTGGATGTATCTTTGTTCATCTATTTTTCCAGAATAAATTCTTGAGATATATAATGCTTATATGAGCGGACAGAAATCTATATTTAAGATACTTTACTACTTTTGACAGTAATCTAACAGGTTGTTTATTCGCTTTTCAAGTTCACCGCTCAGTCGATAAATCATTTTATTATCGGTTGTTAAGAGAACCTGCGTAGTCTCTCCCCGGGCCAGAAGGGTGCCCTGTTCTTGAAGCGATATCTCAAATTTAAATGTCAAGGCGGCAATTTCCGGTTTGACTGCCGTTGTCTTGATAATAATCAAGTCTCCGCATGCTGCCGGGTGTTTAAAATCACATTTTAGAGTGATTACAGGTGCAATATATCCTAACTCGACCATTTGCTTTGGCAAAAGATCGAATCGCCGCAGTAAAGACATTCTACCAACTTCAAACCATGCCATGTAATGGCCGTACCAGACCATGCCCCATTGGTCTACCTCGTTAAATCGAACTGTCTCCTCTGTCTCTACCCATTGCATAGGCTATTCTCCGTATTCTTCCTGTATAAACTGAGCAAGGGTGCTTATAGACTCGAAAGCTTTTTTGCCAACATTCTCATCTTCAATAATAACATTGAAATTTTTCTCTATGGCTACTACAAGTTCAAGGGCATCCAGGGAATCAAGACCCAGTCCTTCCCTGAAAAGAGGGGTATCATCCCCGATTTCTTCAACAGTGATATCTTCCAATTTAAGAGTATCAATGATCATTTTCTTGAGAAATTCGATCAATGCCTCTGAATTGTTGACGATTTCTTTCATTCTCTACCTCTTGCGATTTTTATTTTAGCCCAAACCACCATCGACAACCAATACGTGGCCAGTAATATATTGTGACTTTTCTGAAGCCAGAAACAGGACAGCCCCGGTAATGTCTTCCGGGTCACCAAATCTACCCATTGGAATCATATTTAAAAATTCTTTCTTCGTTTTCTCATCCAGGTCTTCTGTCATAGGCGTGGAAATGATCCCCGGGCAAACAGCGTTTACCGTAATGCCGAACCGGGCCATCTCCCTGGAAAGGGATTTGGTAAAGGAGATAATTCCGCCTTTCGAAGCCGAATAATTTGTCTGGCAGGTTCTGCCTGTAAGTGCAGAAGGCGACGTGATATTTATAATCCGTCCGGACTTTCTGCCTATCATCGTTTTTATAATTGACTTTGAACAGAGATAAGTCCCTTTCAGGTTAACATCGATCACCCGATCCCAATCCTTCTCATTAAGGAACATAAGCAATTTGTCCCTGATAATTCCGGCGTTGTTGACCAGAATATCCACATATTCCCATTGCTCCAAGACACCGCTTATCATTTTCTCGACATCGGTTCTGGACGAGACATCTGCCTTTAAAAGGAGGGATTCCGGTGCTATATTTTTTATTTCTGATTCTGTCTCCAGTGCGCTTTTATCATCAGACGAATAATTAATAGCAACCCAGGCACCTTCTCGGGCAAAAGCGAGGGCCATCGCCTTCCCCAGGCCTTTGGTGGCGCCAGTAACAATTACCCTTTTATCCTTAAATTCCATAAAATCATCTCATTTCAATAAAGGGAAGTACGCAAAAGTAACCCGATTTTATAGCAAAGGAACTTTTTTTGTGCAAGATTAAAGTTGGGACCTTAAATAAGGACAGCGACCATTTTCTACGAAAAAAGTCGCAGTCCCAATTTATCGCGGCATTATACGGCCCGTTTGGGAAACGAACCCTGCGATGATAATATTCATCGTATTGTATATAGGGGCCGATGCCCTCATCGGCCCGTATGTCTCATTAATCCTGCAAAAAATCTATTGAACGCTCTTCAAAAATATGAAAAGAGAGTATTATGAATTCTGAAGTATTTGTTACGGATGGACATTGGAGAAAGTCACTGGCAGCGGTAAGAGCCCTTGGCAGGAAGGGTATAGAAGTTACGGTGGGAGAAAGCACACGTCTGGCGACTGCCGCTTTCTCCAGATACTGCCATCATGCCGTTGTCTACCCCTCACCTCTTCTCAGACCGGCGGAGTTTGTGGACTTTCTTTACAATAAATTGTCACGCCGGTCATACCAAATGCTCCTGCCCATGGAAGATGAAACCCTGGATCTCATATCCCAACATCATTCCGAATTCTCCCGGTGGACATATCTTCCCATCGTATCCTTCGAGAAACTCAATTTTGCCCGGCGTAAGGACAAGGTTCTACAACTGGCCAAAAGGAATGGAATTCCCATACCAAAAACCTGGTTTATCAAGGATATCACTCAACTCAACGAACTGAAGGATGCGCTTCCCTATCCGCTTGTGATAAAACCCAGAATGAGTTCCGGTGCAATAGGGATAGCTTATCCCAAAAACTCGGGAGAATTGATGAGTCAATACATGTCAGTTCACAGGCGTTTTCCCTACCCCATGATTCAAGAACTTATTCCTCATGAAGGGCCCGGTTATGGTGCCTCCTTTCTTTTTGACGAGAGGGGAAATGTAAAGGCGTCATTTGTGCATAAACGTCTGAGGGAATACCCGGTAACGGGGGGAGCAAGTACTCTGCGGGAAAGCGCCCGGTACGATGATATTCGAGATATGGCACTGACCTTATTGAAAAAGCTTGACTGGTTCGGCGTTGCCATGGTTGAATTCAAACTGGATCCTCGCGATGGTGTGCCAAAACTGATGGAGATCAACCCGAGATTCTGGGGCTCATTACACCTGTCTGTAGAAGCGGGTGTTAATTTTCCTTATCTTCTGTATCGCATGTCCCGTGGCGAAGGGTTTAAATCAGTGGAAAAATACAAGATAGGGAAACAGTGCCGGTGGATGTTACCTGGAGATATACTCCATTTTATTTATAACCCGAGACGGGCAAGTTTAGTCCCGGAATATTTCCACTTCTGGAATAAGAATACAGCCTACGATATTTTGTCTCTCAAAGATCCTATGCCTGTTCTGGGAAGAGTGTTGACGCTGGCAACACTCCTATATGACCGTGACATGAAACAACGACTGAAAAAGAGGAAATTATGACCGTTGAAAATATCCTGACCATAGACCTGGAAGACTGGTTTCACATCTGCGGGGTAGATGATCTGATACCTGAGACCGGTTGGCCCCAACTGGAAAGCCGGGTAACGGCAAACACATTTAAGATACTGGACACTCTGTCTCAAAAAAAAGTTCAGGCAACTTTTTTTGTCCTCGGATTTGTTGCTGAAAGATATCCGGATCTGATTAGCGAAATTGAAAAAGCCGGTCATGAAATCGCCACACACGGATACTCCCACAAGCAGGTCTATACAATGACGCCGGACATGTTCCGGCAGGATCTCATAAAAGCCGTGAGCATAATTACACAGATAACCGGCCGTCCTGTTAAGGGGTATAGAGCGCCTGAGTGGTCAATCCGCGATGATTCGCTATGGGCCCTTGATATCTTACAGAAGGAGGGTTTTGAATATGATTCGAGCATGACGCCTCTACCCATTATCGGCAACCAGGATTATTCCAGAATGCCTTACAGGTTGACACTTGATGAAGGTCAATTATGGGAATTTCCACCCATGGTTGGCAGCACTCCGCTCGTCAATCTCCCCCTGGGCGGTGGATGGGGATTGCGGGTTTTTCCTTATAATCTTATCCGTTCCACCATCCGAGAGCTGAACAGACAGGGTCAACCTGCGGTTATCTTCCTTCACCCCCGGGAATTTGACAGGAATAATCCCCGCATCAGGCTTCCTCTGGCTAAAAAGTTTGTGTTGAATGCACGGGTTGAAAGGACTGAAAAAAGGCTTGAGCGCCTGCTCAATGATTTTAACTTTACATCTGTTTCAAACGTCTTAATAAAGAAAAAAATTGCATTAAATAAATTTCAAAGTTATACAGACAAGGTTAGCTCATGATGGACCTTGTTATATTCCTGAAAAACAATCTTGCAGAACATTTTGTGATATATTTTATCCCGCTCTATATAGTGGGAGGCAGGCCTGTTGCAATCCTGAGCGCTCAATTTCTGGGATATAAGGCTTCTTTTCTGTTGCCCGTAGTGGTTATGCTGGATACGCTTCAGATCCCTTTGTTCTATCATCTGTACGGCACAATATCTGACAGCTTATTGGCACGAAAGTTTTCTGAAAGAACTATAAAAAAGGGAAAGCGGCTCAGCGAATCAAAACCCTTTCGCTGGATGCAGGTCATGGGGGCACCCGGAGTTGTAACTATTACCATGCTGCCGATTAAAGGTTGCGGCATGTGGAGTGGGGTGCTTTTGTCGAGACTCTTGAAATTTTCCAAGCCCACCGGTTATTCACTTCTGATTGTGGGCAGCATACTGGGATGTGCTTTTCTTTTAGGGCTGGGAGAAGGGATTCTAAAATTATGGACGCTGTTTATGAACAGCTAAAAATAAAAAACAGACCAAGGGGTTATTCCCATTGCATCACATCATATATCGTTTCCACAAACATATCTTAATCCTTACTGCCTTCCTGACCTTCATCGCTATTATTCTTGCTGCCCAACTAAAGCTCGATCTTAATTTTTTTTCTCTCCTCCCTTCAAATAATACAGAAGTCCATAATTTTTTCGAGATAACCGAAGAAATCGGGATCCACTCGCTCTTAATCGCTCTGGTTGAGATCCCTCCGGATTATGACCGGACTAAATCTGAATCTTTCGTTGATATCCTGGCAAAGAATTTTGCCCGAAGTCAATTGATCCATGATGTGGAATATAAAAGCGAAGACAAACAAATGTCCTCTTTATTTCAGACATTCATGGAACATTTTCCTCTTTTTTTGAAAGCAGAAGACCTTGAGAAATTGACCCGTATATTATCCGATGACGAAATTCACAGACAGGTCATCAAAAATAAGGCCCTCTTGATGACACCGTTTGGCATTGCGGCGAAAGAACTTGTTTATATCGACCCCCTGGGGCTCAGGAAACTATTGAAGGAAAACATAACAGTTCCCACGGGAAAACAGCCGCTCAGGCCACATAAAGGGTATTATCGAACCGGCGAAGGGAAAACCTATCTCCTCTTTATTAGGCCCGAAAAGCCACCCCAGGATATCACATTCAGTAAAAATTTGATGATGGAAGTTCATCATCTTAAAAATACTTCTTTATCTGAGTTCTCCGATCAATTTGACGATATGCCGGGGAACATCAAGATATCCTACACCGGCGGATATCCGATTGCTGTCAATGACGAAGCCACAACCAAAAGAGATATCAAGGTTACCCTGCTGACTTCCTTTTTGAGTATAATGTTTCTCTTCGGCCTGTCGTTCAGGACATGGAGAGTACTTTTTTATGTCGGTCTATCTCTGGTCATAAGCCTTTTGTGGACACTCGGTTTCGCCAGCATTGCCTTTCATCGCCTCAATATCCTTACATGCGTTTTCTCTTGTGTTCTGATTGGTCTGGGAATAGACTTTGCCATCCACATCGTCAACCGTTATTTTAGTGAAGACAAAGCAGGTCTTGATATACCACACCGACTGCAACAAACTTTCCAGGAAGCCGGTATGGGAATCATCATGGGTGGAATTACCACGGCAGCTGCTTTTTATTCTATCGCTATTTCAGACTTCAGGGGATTTAAAGAACTTGGCATCGTGACCGGCACAGGGATTTTGTTTTGCCTTGTGGTCATGTTTCTTGTCCTTCCATGTCTTCTTGTTTTTTTCTCAGATGAACAAAATTCGAAAAGAAAATTTACAATCAGCGGATTTGGGCTAATGTCCCTCATGAAATACCTCCGGAAATATCCCGGGGTTATTATCATGACATCACTTATAATTGTCTTTTTTCTGGCCTTTCTTGGAACTAAAATCAATTTTGATGATAATCTCAGGAATTTTCGTCCCGCCGATAACGAAACCTTCCGTCTGCAGGACAAGGTAACTCGCTGGCTTGGAGGTTCCATGGCCAATACCTTTCTTGTAGTACAGGGCAAATCAGAGGCAGAGGTCATGGAAATCAATACCTCAATATATGAAACCCTGAAGGAAGTGAAGGACTCGGGTATGATCGCCGGGGTTAAATCGATGAGCCAATACCTGCTTCCACCCAGTCAGCAGAGGAAAAATATAAAATTCATCCGACAGCATACCGATATTTTTGATATTAAACGTATTAAAAAAACATTTAACACGGCGCTGGAAGAAAACGGATTTGAGAAACTGGATCTGTACGACGGATACTTTGAAAGCCTCTCCCGGGCCTTCTCGGCAGAAAAACTCTTTTCCCTATCATCTCTCCAGGGAAAAGAGATCGAGAAGATTTTGAATTTGTTTGTCTTTCGAAAGGGTAATAATTTTAAAACGATTACCTATATCGCCCCCTCTAATGATCTCTGGTCGCGTGCCGATACAACACGATTTAAAGAGATGATCATCCGGAAATTAGACGAAAAAGGAATTAACAGGGATAGCTATACCCTGACTGGTCCGAATCTGCTCACAGGAGATCTAAAGAAACTTATTATTAACAATCTTAAATCCGCCCTGTGGTTGGCATGTTTGTGTATTATCACAGTACTTTTGATTTATTACCGAAGCCTGAAATTACTCTTGCTCTCCATATGTCCCCTTATGATCAGTCTGGCCACATTAACAGGCATTATGGTCATTTTTCGTTTAGATTTTAATTTTTTCAACATAATAGTTCTGCCCATGATCATCGGAATTGGCATCGATGACGGGATTCATCTGACCAACACGTTCCGTCAATCCGGTCGTTTAGAGATTACGGAAGAGATGAGTCGAACAGGTCGAGCTGTCGTTTTGACCTCTCTGACTACTATGGCGGGTTTTGGATCTATTGCCCTGGCTCATTACCCGGGATTGCAAAGCATGGGATACGTGGCTATCATCGGCATTAGTTCCTGTATGGTCGCTTCGATTGTCGTTCTGCCTGCAATTTTTACTATGATAAAATCGAAAACATAATACCGGATTTAGAGTTGCTATCTGCTTTAATATTGTTTAGAAATAAGTACAGATTTATGGAGGGCTTTTCATGAAAAAGATATTGATTATATTTATTATCGCAGGTGCTTTAGTCTTCGGAGCACTGAATTATCACTTTATTTTAATGGACAGCAGCATAAAAATTTTGAAAAAAGCCGATTTGGCCTTCGAAAACACTTTCGTTGATGCCAGAGGTGCGAAAAAGGTCAAGCTTTTCCTTGATCCTGCGCTTGTAAAGTCTGGCATAAAAAATCTACTTGACGACGAGAGCATTAATATCGGCAAGTAATAGAAGAGACCTTTGCATAACGTCCCCTTTTGCCCAATTTCTGCGTCAGGCTCAAATTTTAATCCTCGAAATATCTAATATATTCCTGTGGTTAAAATTTTCGCCTTCCTTGAACTTGAACAAAATTGAACATTCTGCAAAGGTCTCAGAAATATGGTAAAACAGCCTAAAGTTTATTTTGACTGGAAACTGTTTTGCCGGTTCCATTTGGGGATTTTCTGTTAAACCCGTGGAATTCCAGGAGGTCACTTACAATATCCTTGTTCTCCCAAACCCATTCAGCGCCATTTTCCTGTATTAAATATTCTGTACACTCTCTCATCCGGTCTATATCCGATTGATCCACTCCAAAATCGTTCAGTATATTAGTCAGCATTAAAGGATCGGCCCAATATGTGGGAAAATTATCGACAAGTTTTATGTCGGCCTTTGCTATGCCCCCGTTTACCGGTGGTTTTGAGATCTCCACGTTTTTTTCTGTAATGAGTTCGTCATATGCCTGATTAAGGTAACCCATATTTCACCTTGCCTTTCAGAAAATTCCATAGATCAAATAAAAGCAATACAAAGTTGAAATGTATTGGTAAATCTCAATCATCAAACCTTGATAAGGATTCCCTGACAAACAACCACAATATATTGTGTTATGATATAATATAACTACAACATATAGTCAAGAATAAAATGTTGCTATCTTTAATGAAATTGTTTAAGCAGCCTTGCAGGTTGATAGCGGGATTTTGGGGATTTATTTTATTCAGGAGAGGCAGCTATGTTTTACTTTTTTAAATCAAAAACCGGTACATTTTCAATCGAGCCTGATGAAACCTGTGATGGCATGTTCAAGTTATGTATCGGGGGTTTCTGGTTAGGTTCACACAAAACGGCGGAGAGTGCCGCTCGTGACGTTTATCTGCGTGCAACCGGTTGGTACGAATGGGACCGACTTGAGGACTCAACGCCGCCGATGGATCACTCGCTTTATTGATAAAGAAAGCAACGGGCGAGTTTACGGAACCATTCATTCTGGAGTCCTTCCGCGTCATCGACGAAAAGACAGAAAACGAACCGTCCAAATCTCAAGCCATGATCAAGATATCGGTTGGAGATGAAGAGGAAATAACCGCTGCAGAGGGGAACGGCCCCGTCAACGCCCTTGACAATGCCCAATGCCCTGAAAAAGGCGTTAAGAAAGTTCTACCCCCAGATCGACGAGATGCATCTGGCGGATTTTAAAGTGAGGATACTGGAGGGAAGCGAGGGAACAGCGGAAAAGGTAAGAGCCCTAGTGGACAGCGTACAATACAAGCTGAGTAAAAAAACAGTAAAAAAATAATTTGACATTTACATGGTTCTGCATTAGACTTTTTTCAACTTATATTTTGGAGGATTTTAGAGAGTGACCTGCGGTGTGGAAAGAGGCTTATTAAATTTAAACAACCTTTTGCGTGTGTTAAGCCTCACTCTTGCCACATATTCATATTCATCGCCCGTTGCTCTTAGGAAAAAATGAACTGCTGACAACCTGTAAGATAGTACCTATAAGATAGTACCTAAAGGCCATGGGTGGAAGACTCATGGCCTTTTTGTTTTACGAAACCATCAAATTTAAATGGAGGAAGAAATGACGAAATCAAACAAAAAAAGAATCTTTATATTCGATACGACCCTCAGGGATGGGGAACAGTCGCCGGGTTTCAGTATGAATTTGGATGAAAAACTCAGATTTGCCAGGCAGTTGGAAAAGCTGGGGGTGGATATTATCGAAGCCGGATTCCCGGTCGCATCGGAGGGAGACTTTGCATCGGTTCAACAAATTGCCAGGGAGGTCAGAGGTTCTCAGATCGCCGCTCTTGCCAGGGCAGATCTTGCAGATATTGATCGGGCATGGGAAGCGATTAAAGATGCGGCTAATCCCAGGATTCACACATTTATATCTACCTCTGATATACATCTCAAATACCAGTTGAAAAAAACACGAACCCAGGTTCTGAAGGAGGCCCGTGCCACCGTGGAACATGCCTGCACCTATACAAAAAACGTAGAGTTTTCACCCATGGACGCAACAAGAACGGATAAAAGCTACCTCTGTGAAATTGTAGAGACTGTTATAGCTGCGGGTGCCAATACTGTTAACATACCTGATACTGTTGGCTACTCAATGCCTGACGAATTCGGTGAATTGATAGCGTACCTCTTCGAAAACGTAAAAAATGTTAGTGATGCAGTCATATCGGTTCACTGCCATAATGACCTTGGTGTGGCGGTTGCAAACTCTTTATCCGCCCTGAAGCACGGGGCAAGACAGGTAGAGTGTACTATAAACGGCATAGGCGAGAGGGCAGGTAACGCCTCATTGGAAGAGATGGTTATGTCTCTGGAAACGAGGAAAGATATCTTCGGATTTCATACAAATATTAAGAAGAAGCATCTCTATCACTCGTCAAGACTGTTGACCGATATAACCGGCATACCTGTTCAGCCTAACAAGGCAATTGTGGGGGCAAATGCATTTGCCCATGCGTCGGGAATTCATCAAGACGGCCTTATTAAGGAGAAAATGACTTACGAGATTATGACCCCGCAATCAGTAGGGGTGTCAGAAACACATATTGTCCTGGGGAAACACTCAGGCCGCCATGCAATAAAAAAACATCTCGAAAAAATGGGATATACCAACCTTACTGATGAAAACATTGATAAGGCTTTTGAACGATTTAAAGAACTTGCTGATGTCAAAAAGGAGATATTTGATGAGGATATTGAAGCTATTATTTCTTATGATGTATTCAGGAAACCTGACAAATACAGGTTGATTTACCTGAATGTTGTTAGTGGCAATGTGGCTATTCCTACGGCAACCATCCAGATGGAGGTGGATGGAGAGGTAATGCAGGATGCGGGTTTCGGGGTCGGTCCAGTCGATGCGACCTTTGCTGCTATCAGGAAAATCACAAAGACAGACTACTACCTCCTCAGATATGCGGTAAACGCAATAACGGGAGGGGCAGATGCCCAGGGTGTGGTTACCGTCCAGCTCAAATATAATGG
The DNA here is from genome assembly GCA_964523565.1 of uncultured Syntrophaceae bacterium. GTDB lineage: Bacteria > Desulfobacterota > Syntrophia > Syntrophales > UBA6807 > CAZGAK01. The sequence goes on from CAZGAK010000002.1 coordinate 71,920, forward strand.
GCGCACCGTCGTGGGGCGCGGCGCAGATCCAGATATCATTGTAGCATCTGCAAAGGCTTACATAAATACGTTAAACAGAGTTGAGTCGTTGAGAGTATATAACGGCAAATATGTTGAACTTAAGTAAAAAAGAGGATCAGACATGCCAATGACGATTACAGAAAAGATATTAGCGCTCCATGCCGGAATGGAAAAGGTCTCTCCTGGAGACTTGATCGAGGCAAAAGTTGACATGGCCCTTGCCAATGACATAACAGCCCCCATTGCGATCAAGGTCTTCAATGATATAGGCACCGGAGATGTCTTTGACAGAGAAAAGATCGCCCTTGTAGCCGACCATTTTGTGCCAAACAAAGATATCCCATCGGCCCAGCAGGTAAAGCTGATGCGTGACTTTGCCAGACAACAGGGGATAAAAAACTATTTCGAGGGGGGCGAATCAGGGATTGAACATGTCATACTCCCTGAGAAGGGGCTTGTTTTGCCCGGGCAACTGATTGTCGGGGCTGACAGCCATACGTGCACTTATGGGGCTTTGGGTGCATTTTCTACAGGGGTCGGGAGCACCGATCTGGGCGTGGTAATGGCGACGGGTGAAATATGGCTAAAAGTCCCGCCAATTATCAGAATAGAATATGACGGCAGTCTGCAGGCCGGTGTAAGGGGAAAAGATTTAATCCTTTATGCCATTGGCCTGCTGGGTGTGGAAGGTGCCCTTTATTGTGCGTTAGAGTTCTCAGGCGAAGTAATCAAAAGACTCCCAATGTCTCAGAGATTCACGATGGCCAATATGGCCGTGGAGGCTGGAGCGAAATCTGGAATCATAGAACCGGATGAAACAACACTGGCCTATGTTGCCGAAAGATCCTCTTCAGAACCCTTGATCTTAAAAGGGGACCCGGACGCAAAGTATGAAAAAGTAATGAAGATAGCTGTGGATAAAATTGAGCCGCAGGTCGCCTTTCCTCCTTCCCCCGCAAACGTCCGTCCCATCTCGGAGGCAGGAGATGTCCCGCTTGACCAGGTCTTCATCGGCTCTTGCACAAACGGCTGGCTGGAGGATTTACGTGACGCGGCAGGTATCTTAAAAGGAAGAACTATTGCCCCCGGTTTGAGGCTTATAATTATTCCGGGTTCACCCTGGATATACAGGAAGGCGATACAGGAGGGAATTATTGAAACATTCCTCGATGCGGGCGCCGTGATCGGCCCCCCCTGCTGCGGTCCCTGCCTGGGAGGACATATGGGTATCCTGGCTGAAGGGGAGCGGGCAATATCTACAACCAACAGAAATTTTATAGGAAGGATGGGACACCCGAAGAGCGAAGTTTATCTGTCCAATCCCCTGGTAGCGGCGGCATCCGCCGTTCTGGGAAAGATTGGCGGCGTTGATGAGCTATAAAAATCCCCCCATCCCCCCTTTATAAAAGGGGGGATGGGGGGATTAATAATTGCAGCCATGAAGGCAAATAAACATCCGGTCGGGTACAAAACCCGACCCTGCTAAGGGCTGGTGTATTGAATCTCCCTCTCCCTCGATGGGAGGGGGCTGGGGTGAGGGTAAATAAAATGAATTTTCAAGGAAAAGTCTGGAAGTTTGGCAATGACATTGATACTGACCTGATAATTCCGGCAAGGTATCTCAATATCTCGGATGGATCTGAGCTGGCGAAGAGCTGTTTTATCGATGTCAGGCCGGATTTTGCCGCGTCTGTCTCCTCCGGCGACATCCTGATTGCGGGAAGGAACTTCGGCTGCGGTTCATCACGTGAGCATGCCCCGCTTGCCATCAAAGAGGCCGGTATCAGCATGATTATCGCCAAAAGCTTTGCAAGAATATTTTACCGGAACGCATTTAACATAGGTCTGCCGCTTCTTGAATCGGAAGAGGCAACCGAAGGCTTATCGGAAGGAGAGGAGATCGCCGTCGATCTTGCGACTGGTAAAATTAAAAGCATCGGCAGCGGAAAAACGTTTTCAGCACACCCGATCCCGGATTTTATGAGAGAACTGATAAATGCGGGTGGATTGGTGAACTATACCAAAAAGGTAAAAATATGACATCGGTGTAATACCCGGAGATGGATGCCATTTTCCTGGGGGCAATCGGCCATCCAAAGGTCAACCCGGGAAGTATAAGAAAAACGGCCTTGTGAGTCAATGGAATAATGACCACAACATATGGTATGGGCCGCCGATGATCATGGAGGGAATGTGTCCGGGTACCCAACTTATCGGGAGAGCGATCCGCTTTTCGACCGTTTCATTCGTCACGATGGCATTTTCAGGCATAATTCGAGCAGACCTCTCATCATTAATTCGGGAGACAGAAGACAGTATACTTATTAGCGGCTCATTATCAAACAGGAAAGATGAGAAATAAGTATGGTGTCCGTATGCAGTAACAACTGTTTGATCTTACGGGTTAAAGTCCCGTCCGGGGAATTGTCCGATTCACCCCGGTAGTTCAAGGAAGCGGCGTCTTGGTGACAAGGGGTCGTAAGTTTCCAATTGGCAAAGCAGCAGGCCGTAACGCAAGTGAACCTACAGGTAGCCTCGATAAACTTTAATGAAGATGCCGACCCAGTGGACACATGGGGAAGGCCGAAGACACGGACTTGGAGAACGGAAGCGGTTCGTGGGATCTTCCGGGGTAGCAGGGGCGGCATGTTGTGGAAGACAAACAGTCCAGTGCTGGAGACCCGATATGGTGATTATGAGGGATGACAACTGGCGCGTATAAGGCAACGAAATCGCGGCGGGCTGTATCGGGAGTCGGAGGGGTTCATAGTACCGTTTGAGGGCATGGGACAACATAACCCTGCCCGAGGGAAGGGACCCTACTTTGTTCATGCAACCGAAACGGAGAGGGTGATGAAGATTGCCGAATGGCTATTCACTTCGTAATATCACCAGGATACGATGGAGGAAGCTCTATTGTAAGGCCAAGTAGGAAATGCTGGTACTCGGCGGGTCTCCTCAACCCACTTAATGCCGGGGTACAGCGAGTGCTATGTATGCCTTGCGATGAAGAACATCGGAAAGCCGTGTGCGAGAAAATCGCATGCACGGTTTGATGAGGGAGGATTGGCAAGTCAACCATGTCGTAGCTATTTAGGCACCGCCAGACGAAAGGGGCGGAAACAGACAAGCTCGCCTAAAGCAGACAATGCTAGTTTTCTACTCTACCCCGAATTTTGCCCCGAATTTTGATTGCCATTTCCATGATCGATCTCCTTTCTTCTGGCTTCTATTTTTTATACTTTACCGAAGTGCCGCCACATTTTGAGCGACTGATCCCTTCTCGTTGTAAATACTCGATCCGGCAATCAGCACCGTTGCACCGGCATCTACAACGAAAGGTACATCAAGTGTCCAGTGGCCCGCCGAAAGAATAAAGCGATCACGATCTACCCATAGAGGATCTTCAGGGTTGTTGCTTGAGATGCTTTGTCCATAGCACACAGGCCATTGCCGCGACCCCCATTGGCATGCAGGAATGGCCTGGGTTGGCTTTCTGAACCGCATCAGCCGCCAGAAATCGGATGGTATTGATACATTGCTGATCAAGCGACACTTGCTCACTCATTACGGCTCCTCCTTTATACTACCCTGAGATATTTCCAGACCGTGGAACGCAGCGCCAATAAGCGCTATCTTAGGGTTGGTAATAACATGCACAGGTATACGGGATACCAACCCGGAAAAACGCCCTTTCCGGGTAAAACTCTCCATAAAATGTCTATCCTCAAGTATCGAGATGATGCGCGGCGGGATACCACCGCCAAGGTACACTCCCCCGGTTGCCATTACCTTGAGCGCCAAATTTCCAGACTCCGCTCCGAGGGCGGACACGAAGATACTAAGTGTAACCTTACAAAGTTCACATGGCTGCTCCGTGTCAAGTGCTGCGTTTACGATAAAGGGAGTTGGATCATCTGCTACAGCCAGCTTTCCAGCCAGCCAGGCCGGCTCCTCAGCGTAACCGCTATCCTTGAGATATCCATACACGTTTGGCAAGCCGTGGCCAGAGCATATACTCTCATAGCTCACATGCTCCATCTTTTCTTGAAGATACCGTAATAATTCAATCTCCAACGAACTATTGGGCGCAAAATCAGCATGTCCACCCTCTGAAGAATATGCCCGGTAACGAAATCCATCCCATATGAGAAATGCCTCCCCGAGACCGGTACCGGGAGCAACGACGGCCAGAGGGCCATTGAGAATCGGTACTCCTTCATTAAGGGTGCGTAAATCTTCAGATTCAAGCAGAGGCACACCATAAGCAATGGCCTTTAGATCGTTAAACAGGCTCACAGATTTCAGGTTCAGCGTCTCTCTGAGCTTTGCTTCGTCAATTACCCAGGGTAAGTTAGTAATTTTTGCCTTGGATCCCACAACAGGACCGGCTACCCCGAAGCTCGCACGATCGATCTCTATGGTAACCTCCGACAGGAACTCACTCACAAGTGTTTCAAGACTGGCATACTTCCCACTGGGAAAAGTGGTTTCGAAGATCGGTTCTCGAGGTCCCTTCTCAGTCGAGTAGATGCCTAAGTTAGTCTTAGTTCCGCCAATATCACCGGCCAGCAGCATGGTTTCCTTCTTAATAAGTTTTTATTCTTTCACAAAACCCCGGGCCTGAACTCAGGTCTCAATAGTCCCGCCTCATGTGAATCCCGCACCCGCGGTACATGTATAACAGTGATCGGCTGTGGCAATGGGGCTCCCCTGCTCAGGAGGCCCGGGCATTTCAGAAACGTGTCTTTTTCTCCCACCCATGAAAATGCCTTCCGGTAACTGCATAGCATTCACTCTTTTCCTATATGGTTTCTTTACATGGACAATTTTTGAGCTATGTTGCGCATTTGAACCCCATGCACGAGCGAGGCACCCCCTCTTATGGCGGTTACAACATGGATAGCCTCAGTCATCTCTCCCATGTTGGAACCTTTTTCCAGACACGCCCAAGGCATCGATGCAGTAAGGACATTGGACTGTGTGGGCCACAGCAAGAGCTATAAGGGCTTTTTCTCGCTCGGTGAGTTCGCCTTCAGCGAATACGGTGTTGTAGTAATCAAAGAATTTCTTTCCTAAATCAGGGGCTTCTCTACCAATTTCTTCAAATTTCAGAAGATCTTCCGGTTTATAATAGGTCTCCATAAAATCCTCCATCGAAATAATTGAATGTTAAATGGACATAATTACCTTTATTTTAATTAAATATTTAGAGTGCTCCTCCCCTTTTCATTTTTTGTAAGGACTTGCTTTTTATATGGGAAAGTAATCTATAACATTGAGGCAGCCGGCCACAAGGTAATAGGACATCGACCTCCCAAGGCAAATAGCTCTTCAGATCTAATTATTTGTTCTTTCGAAGAAAATGAAGCCTATAGCGCGTTACGATTGAGAGCTATTTGCCTATCCGGGAATAAGCAAACCCTTGTTCCTTCAGTTATTCTAATTTTTGTAATTCCCTGACAATATCCTCCAGAGGCGGCCGTCTGTTGATATCGTGGACGTCAAGATACCGAATGATCCCCTTTTTATCGATGATAAAAAGGGCCCGCTCCGTCGTACCATTGGAACGTAATATACCGAGTTTGCTCGCAAGTGCACCATGGGGCCAGAAATCGGAAAGGACGGAAAACCATAGTTTTCCCATCTGATTCGTCCATGCAAATAAAGTAGGAATATTATCTGCCGAAATTCCAAGGAGGATGGCATCGTATTTGTCGAAAATCGGCCTTGCGATATTATAGCCGGGCCATTGATCCGAACAGACGGGGGTCCAGGCTGCCGGAATGAATGAAAGGACCACGTTCTTCTTTCCACGGAACTGGCTCAGAGTGACGTTCCCTCCCTGCACAGACGGAAGAGAAAAGTCGGGAGCCCTGTCGCCGACCTTCACTTTAAGAACACTGTCTGTCGGTTTCAACATTCCGGGATCATAAATATTGTTTTTATATACTTCTGACAGGCCCAATGCACTTCCGGCCACGAGAAATACCGACAGGATTACTATTGATAAATTTACAAGCATTATTCTTTTCATTTTTTAAACCTCCCTTTTGAACGACTGATATTCAAGTGAAGCGCATTATATCGTGCCCGATTCAGAAGCTTAAGAAACGATTTGGGCATTTCGTGTTTAGCATTGATTCGAAACTTTGATTTCGAGCTTTGGATTTAATTCAATCTCAAGGCTCAGTTAGTTGTTACGATAACAATTTGTCTTTTCATAAAGGAAAGAGAATTCGTTTACACCCTTACTTTAATCCCGACTCTTTGAGGATTAAATCCAGAAATTCTTCTGCTGTTTTAAATCCTCCTAATTGAGTATAGGTAAGTTTATGAGTTCCATCTTTATTGATTTTCACAACAAAGAAATACGGGGTCCTGACCATTCCTACCAATTCATGGATATCATAATGCTTGTCGTCAAACAGCGGGAACGGTATCTCATATGTTTCCTGGAAATAGTTGACCTCAAAGGGGGAATTACCCGCTCCGATTCCTATGAGTTTTACTTTTCCTTTCGTGTCCTGATTACTTTCTATGATTTGATACAATTTGTTGATAGAAGGAGCCTCCTTCTGACAGAAAGGTCAGTACATACTGAAAATTTCGATAATTACCACCTGAGCTTTAATATCCGGAATGGAGAATTCTCCGCTGCCCGAAAGGCCAAGGTAATTGCGATATTCCGCCTTCTCCGGTATCTTCAATTTCATCGCAGGCAGAACTTCTCCTGCCTTTGGAATCGGATTATCGGCAACCACATAACCATGCATCATGAAAACAATGCTCAGGATTACCGCCACTGACACGAATAATTTCTTCATGGCTTTCCTCCTCATTTACACCATCCTGCGAATGGTCAAAAACGGTTAAATTGATAGACAAAAATCCAATCTATCCGAACTCTTACAAAATTTCGACACTTTCTTATAATGTATCCATGTGCAGTATGTTTGTCAACATATATGAAGTACCCGTGAAAGAGAAAAATCAATAACACGGACACTTCGGCATGATATGTACATTTTACCTAAGCCGGAATTTCTTCCTTTTTTTCACCCCCTTTCGGAACAGGACGTACCAGGATGCCGGCCACTTCAATGGAAATGGCTCCATACTGGCATGATTCCTGATAACACTTCAGGCAACGTATGCAATCGACCTGATTGGCACCCTCATAAAATCGAACGCCCATAGGACAATCCCGATAGCACTGCTTGCAGAGGACACAGGCATCGGGGTCGTGAACCATTCTGAAGATACTGACTTTATTAAAGAGGGAATAGATCGCCCCCAGGGGACAGGCACTCCGGCAGAAGGGACGACGAATAAAGACCATCAATATCAGAAACACCACCAGAATTATTAATTTGTTGTAATACAGGATTCCGATTAACTCCCGCAGGGATGGTTGAAGAAACATCATCGGAATACCCGCCTCGAGTGTACCCGCCGGACAGATATACTTGCAAAACCATGTCATACCGTAACCAAATTGATCGACGACCAGGACAGGGAGGAGGAAAATAAACAATGCCAGAATAAGATATTTGACATAGATTAAGGCTTGGGGAATTTCAAACTTGCGAGAAGGAATCTTGTGGATGAGTTCCTGCATCAGACCGAAGGGACACACCCATGCGCAGGGCATACGTCCCACGAGGCTGCCGACAAGCCCCAGCATGCCAAGGACATAAAGACTGATATGATAGCGTCCGGAGCTGAAGCTTGGTCGTACTGTGGATAAGATACTCTGGATCGAGCCAAGTGGGCATGCGCCCGTTGCGGCAGGACAGGAATAACAATTGAGGCCGGGTACGCACATGGATTTGAGTCTGCCCTGGTAAATATTCCGGGTAAACGGAAATAACAGGTAGGCATTACTGACTAATGTTGCAACGCCTTGTACCCAACGTCTCAGATTCCACATTATCCGATCCCTATGCAACTAAAGCAGATCCTGACAGCTTTTTCCCAGACCGCAGATACTTCTCCCACGTTTATCCCGACGAGGAGTAAAACGAGGAAAAGAAGGAGAAGCAAAAAAGGAGTCTTTCTTGATTTTGTATTTTTCATGTCCGTCTTCCCTGTCAGAATAAAAGAACATCCGACCTTCGTTAAGGAGGGCATGCCTCAACCAGGCGAGAAATCTTCTCTTCAAGAAACTTATCGGAACGTTTTCCTATTATCCTTTCATTAACCTGCCCATCTTTCATTACTAAAATGGTAGGCACCCCGAATATGCTGTATTCGAATGCCATCTTATCGCCACCCCAGTAGACCGGAAATTTGATATCAATCTTATCCACGATACGTTGCATATCCGAAGCAGCTAAATCAAGACTGATGGCCACCAGCTTGAGACCTTGATCCTTATATTTCAGATACATCTTATTGAGGACGGGTAATTCTTCACGGCATGGCGCGCACCATGCCGCCGTTGCAACAATCAGCAGGGGACAGTCCTTACTGTTCATTAATTCTTTGATTCCTGACGAATCGATGGGAATAACCTTATTTTGAGAATTGGCAGGAGCAGGGCTGATGAGAATAAGCGTGGATAATGATAAAAACAAAACCGTTTTCAATGCGTTCATTGTCTGCCCTCACTTTCTCAGTCGGGCGCTTCTATAAAAAATTCACGATGGGCCGTATTATACTTTACATATAATGTAGAAATACATTGAATTAAAATAGTTCGTCAAGGTATTTTTTTATGTATATGCAGACTCTCAAAACCGTTTATTTGTAAGGTACGTACCGCTGATAACTTTTGTCGCTCCTACGATGAGAGACAAATCAAGTTTTTCCTTAAGGATAAAGTAAGCAAGGATCACAGCACTGATGGGAACGAAATTTATAAAAATTCCCGCTTGCGCGGGAGTGAAAAAGGTCCCTCGATTTTTTACGGGTCCAGTTTTTAGAAGTAACCTTCTTCGATCCCTGAGATCAGGCGGTCGGTGATGACGGCCAGGAGGCAGACGGTGAGCGCGCCTTCGAGCACGAAGGCCTGATTCTGTCTGACGAGTCCCGAGATGATGGGCACCCCGAGTCCTCCCGCCCCGACGATGGCGCCCAGTGTCGCCGTTCCGATATTCATCACGACGGACATCCTGATCCCGGCCATGATCACCTTCATTGCGAGGGGAATCTCTACCTTGAACAGGATCTGAGGGCGTGTCATCCCCATGCCGAAGGCCGCCTCGATCAACGGGGCCGGTACCGCCCCGATACCCGATATGGTGTTGCGGACGACGGGGAGGATGCTGTACAGGAAAAGGGCCGCGATGGTGGGTTTGAACCCGAATCCGATGAAGGGAACGGTAAGCGCCAGGATCGCCACCGGGGGAAATGTCTGTGCAAGCGAGGTGAGGTCGTTGACCGTCTGGAGATACACCCTGCCGGAGCGGCGTGTCACGAAAATGCCCGCCGCTATCCCCGCTATCACGGCGAGCGCGCTTGAGATGGCAACGAGCAGCAGGTGTTCGCCAACGAGATCGATCAGCATCGCGCGCGGGTAGATCCACTCGGTTTCTTCCGGGAAGAGGGCCCTGAGGAAGAATTTCCAGGGATTCATGTCGAGGATGAGGTAGACAAACACCCCGGCAAGGAGGATCGTCCCCGCTGATCTGCGGAGAAACGTTTTTATGGGAGACTTCAACATTCGAGCGCGGCCTCCTCGGTCACCTTTTCGATTTCCAGTATGCTGATCTCGCCCACGAGCCGTGAATCATCGTCGATAACCGGAATCGTTTTGACACCCTGCCCGAGCATCCGCGACAACACCTCCCTCAGTGTCGCGCTGTCCCTGACGGTTATGGCAGGGCAGTCGGCTTCCATCACATCCTCCTCCCGGTTAAAGGGTGTGTGAACATGACGGGAATCGACAGGGCCGATAAGCCGTTCATGTTCATCCAAGAGCCAGACGAATCGAGGTTTGCCTTCTTTTCTTGTTTTCGCGAGGAAGGCGTCAACGTCATCGCTTATCCTCACGGCGACCGACTTTTTCATGAATTCGGAGACGGGGAAGCGGGACAGGCGTTTCAGCGCCCTGTCCGCGCCGACAAAATCACTCACGAATCTGTTTTTCGGATGGGCAAGGATCTCTTCGGGCGTGTCGTACTGAACGATCTTTCCCTCTCTCATCAGGGCAATCCGATCGCCGAGGCGGATCGCCTCGTCGAGGTCGTGGGTGACAAAAACGACCGTTTTTTTCAGATCGTTCTGGATCTTCATGAACTCCGCCTGCAACCCTTCGCGGTTCAGGGGATCAACCGCGCCGAAGGGTTCGTCCATGAGGAGGATCGCGGGATCGGAGGCCAGCGCGCGGGCCACACCGATTCGCTGCGCCTCGCCTCCGGAAAGTTCCCTCGGGTATTTGTCCCGGTAGTGTTCTGATTCCATGCGCATCATACGGAACAATTCTTCCGTCCGCTCTTCAATCTTCTCCTGCTTCCACGAGAGGAGCCATGGGACGACGGCGATATTCTCCGCGACGGTCATGTGGGGGAAGAGGCCGACGTTCTGGATGACGTACCCGATGTGTCTCCTTAAGAGTTCGGGCTTAAAGTCCCTGGAATCTTTCCCGTCGATGTAGATCCGGCCGCTCGCCGGTTCCAGCATCCGGTTGATCAGCTTTACCACCGTCGACTTGCCGCACCCGGAGGGGCCGATGAGGCAGCATGTCTCCCCCGCGGGTATCTCAAGGGAGATATTGTCGACCGCGATGGTGGGGCCGTATTTTTTCGTAACATTCTGGATCTGGATCATGATGCCGGTTCCTGTCTTACCCCAATCCCTTTCGGGGTGATGTGATGGATGAGTATCGCCATTAGTTTGTCCGTAAAGACCGAGAGGATAATGACCGGTACCGCTCCGAGGAGGATCAGGTCGGGGACGGCCTGACCGAGCCCCTGGAAAACAAAGACGCCGAGCCCCCCCGCTCCGATGAGAGCGGCAATCGTGGTATTGCCGATGGATTGTACCAGGGCCGTTCTGATACCGCTGAGTATGATCGGCAGGGAGAGGGGGATCTCCACCCGCCATAAGACCTGGAGGCCTCTCATCCCCATCCCCCGGCCCGCTTCAATGACATCGGGATCTAGTATGCGAAGGCTGGTATAGGTGTTCCGTGTAATGGGGAGGAGGGCGTACAGGAAGAGCGCGATCAGGGCGGGCGCCCAGCCGATCCCCTGTATGCCGAAGTCGCGAAGTACCGGGTATCTCTGGGAGAGCAGGGCCAGGGGCGCGATCATCAGGCCGAAGAGGGCGAGGCTGGGGAGGGTCTGGACGGTGTTCACGAAAAAGAAGACGGGCCTTTCAAGGAGCCTGCTCCTGAAGGCCCAGACGCCCAGGCCCGTGCCGATGACGGTTGCGATGCATACCGCGGACCCCGCAAGGATCAGGTGCTGTGAAAGCTCGGACAGGAACCTCCCCTGTCTCGCGCTGAATTCCTTGATCACGGAGATATCACTCAGGTACCCTGAAGCAAGAAGAAGGGCGAGCGCCGCCAGGCCGGAGAGGGACACACACAGCCGGAGGAACCCCCTGTCGGTGAGCTTCTGCTGTGATGAAAGGATCAGTATATAGGAGGCGAACGCCATTATCCATCCGCCAAAGCCGATGGAGATCCTCAAAAAGGGGAGCTCGGGGTCGGCGGTGTTCCCTGCCATCCTGGCGGTGAGGAGGAATACGAGGACGAGGATCACGTTCCCTATCAGGCCGGGCGCGAGGCGAAAGGGATGGTTCTCCCTGTATGAGAATCCGGTGCCGAGGGCGCAGAGCCAAAGGAGGGCGAGGAGGAGCGCCTCGGGGGCGGGGAGGGCGTTCCACACGAACAGACCCTCCCCGCTGGACAGTCTGTTCGGTCGCAGTACCACAAAGTGAAGGCCGAAAGAAAGAAAGCCGATGACCGCCCCGGCAAGGGTCACCCTGTCAATGCGGACTCTGTGCATGCAACCCCCTCGAAGAGAATCTATTTTAAAAACCCCTTTGACCGGAGATATCTCTCTGCCACGGCCGAGGCCATCTGCCCTTCGACGGCAATGCTGGCATTCAGAGTCTGAAGGGTCTCCAGATCGAGGGAGGTGAACACCGGCTCCAGGATCGTCTGTATCCGGGGGTACTTCTTCAAAACGGTTTCCCTGACGATGGGGGCGGGTTCATAGACCGGCTGCACGCCCTTTGTGTCTTCGAGGATCCGGAGGCCGAGGACCGCGAGCGATCCGTCCGTACCGTAGGCCATGGCGAAATTCACCCCGTCGGTTCCGTCAGCCGCTGCCTTTTCGGTTTGTGCCGTGTTGCCCCCCGAAAGGACGAGGAGCTGGCTCTTTTTGAGACGGAAGCCGTACACCTTCTCGAAGGCCGGGAGCGCGTCGGGACGGCTCACGAATTCCTCCGAACCGGCCAGTTTTACCGCTCCTCCCCCCTGCGCGTAACGGGCGAGATCCGCAAGCGTTTTTATGCCTTCCTTCTCGGAGAGGTCCCTCCTCACTGCGATTGCCCAGGTGTTATTTGCCGGAGCAGGGTTCAGCCAAACGATCCCGTTCGCCTCCAGATCCAGTTTCCTGACGGTCTCATACCCCTTCCGGGCATCCTTCCATGCGGCGGGATCGGTATTGCTGAAGAAAAATCCCCCATTCCCCGTGTATTCGGGATAGATGTCGATCTCCCCGTTGATGATGGCCTTCCGGATCAGATCGGTCGGGCCGAATTCCGTCTTGTCGTTGACCTCGAAACCGCCGGCCCTCAGCATCATCACGATCATCTGTCCCAAGAGGGCGCCTTCGGTGTCGATCTTCGACGCCACCGTTACGGGGTCCTCCTGATCCGCTGCGGATGCGTAGTGAGGGTAGAGACCAAAGGTACACAGGAGTACCATGACGGTGAATAGATACATAATTCTTGATTTACTCACGGAATACCTCCTTTCCTGGTTGTGTGAAATCTCGTGTTGTTCCCCTGAGAATCTATTCCGAAAACTGTACCTCGACGGTTTTTACGTCCCAAAGGGGCTCTATTTTCTCCATGATCTCATCTTTGATATTGGAGGCAAACTGGTGGCCGGCGGGGAGGTCCACAGAGATATAAACGGTTCCCTTGTCTACCCTGATATCCTTTACCAGCTCCATCCGAACCAGATCCAGACCGGAGAGGGGGTTCATCACCTTCTTGAGACGCTTACGAACGATTTCCACGGTGGTGGGTTTCTGGTCCTTGACCAAGCCGTGGCGCTCTTCGTAGTTCCGTATCGCCGAGCGCAGCCCCTCCACGGCCAAAACCGAGCAGTGGACCTTGATCGGCGGGAGACCGCCCAAGGCCTCGGATGCCTGTTTCCAGTTAATTTTTTTGGCTTCGTCAAGGGTCTTGCCCTTGGCAAGTTCGGTAATGATGGAGCCGGTTGCTATGTTGGAAGCACAGCCGTAAGATTCAAACTTGATATCCGTGATCCGCTTTGTATCGGGATCGACCTTTATGTTAACCCCCACCATGTCGCCACAGGCCGGACTGCCTTCCAGGGCGGTTCCATCGGGGCTCTCGATCTTGCCTACATTGCGGGGATGACGAAAGTGCTCCAGTACCTTTTCACTGTATGGGAATGTCATTTTTGATCCTCCTTAGTTTTTGGCCAGCGGGCTGATTTTCCTCAGTTCACCTACCACTTCGGCGATCGCGTCTATCACCGCATCCACCTCCTCCATGGTATTGTAACGACCGAAGGTAAAACGGATGGACCCGTGCGCCCGCTCATGGTCCCCGCCTATTCCGAGGATTACGTGGCTCGCCTCCAGTGAGCGGCTGAAGCACGCGGAGCCTGTGCTGACGGCGAACCCGCGCATGTCGAGGTGAAGGGTGATCGATTCTCCCTCCACGAAATGGAAGGTGATGTTCGCGTTCTGCGGGACCCTTTTCGAGCGGTGCCCGTTCAGGGTCGTGTCCGGCACCTCGGCCGACACGCGGTCGATGAGGTGGTCCCGCATCACCTTGATCTGTTCGTTCTCCTCGGGGGTGACCAGCTCGACCGCCCTGGCGAAGCCGATGGCCCCCGGAATATTCTCCAGTCCGGCCCTGAGGTTGAACTCCTGGAATCCGCCGTCCATCCACTTCGCGATAGGCGTGCCCTTGCGTATGTAAAGTCCGCCGATCCCCTTCGGGCCGTGGATCGTGTGAGGGGAGACGGTGATCAGGTCCACCTTTACCTTTTGGGAGTCCAGGGGCACCCGGGTGAAAGTGTGCGTGGCATCGGTGTGAAACAGTACGCCTCTCTTCCCGCAGATGCGGCCGATGGTCTCGATGTCCTGGAGCGTCCCGATCTCCTGGTTCGCGTGCTGGATCGAAACGAGGATGGTCTCATCGGTAATAGCGTCTCTCAGTCTGTCGGGATCTATACGGCCTTCGGAATCCACACCCAGGTAGGTAACAGAAAAGCCCTGCTTCTCGAGCGCCCTGGCGCTGTGGAGGACGGGAAAATCCTCGATTTTGGAGGTGATGATGTGCCGGCCCTTCTTCTCGCCGAGGGCCAGGGCTACCCCTTTGAGGGCCAGGTTGCTCGATTCGGTGCTCCCGGAGGTGAAGATGAATTCCTCGCCTGTGGCGCCGATATGTCTCGCGATCTCCTCCCGGGCATTTTCCAGGGCCTCCCGGGCCTCGATCCCGAGGGAGTAGCCGAACTCCGACGTGGCGACCGGGTAGGTCTCGAAGAAGTACGGCGTCATGGCCTCAAGTATCCGTTCGTCCATCCGGGTCGCCGCGGCGTTGTCCAGATAAACGGTCTTTTCAATCATGCCAGTCTCTCCTTATATGAATAAGGTTATTTTCGATTCCCGCGCCTCCTGTATGTACGTCCCCACCGCGCCGTATTCATCGATCAGGTCCTGCCGAAGGTCCTCCTGCTTGATCCCCATGATCTGCATCGTCATCTCGCAAGCGATGATCTTCCCCCCCAGTTCCTTGAAGTCCTGGAGGAGCCGTTCCATGGAGGCGACGTTCGCCGCCTTCATCCGCCGCCGCACCATCCACTTTCCGAGGCCCAGCAGGTGCATTTTTGAGAGGGACCCCCCCTCCAGTTTCCCCTTGATGAGGCGTTCAAGACCCCAGAAGGTGAAGTAGAGCGAGGCATCCATCCCCATCGATAACGCGCCGGTGGATATGATAAGGGCACTGTACAGCTTGTCCATATCGCCGCTGTGAACGACGATGGTCGCTTTATCGGTCATGATTTCACCACCTTTCCGTCAGACGCCTATCCTGATCTTCCACACATCCCCCTCTTCTTGTATCTCTACCCCCTCCAGCCCCAGCGCCTTCAGGGCCATCGGTATCTCTTTTTTGGAAGCGGGATGCGTTCCGATAATCTCCACGGTATCCCCCGGCGAGGCCTTTCGAAGCGCCTTGCGGGTTTCCACCAGGGGTACCGGACAGGTTTCGCCCCGTACGTCCACCTTTATATCAGCCATGCCATACACCTCCGTAGCTGCGCCCGATTTCCGGGGTACTGTATAGACGGCAATCGGTTACGCCGAGCACGCTTATGAACCTTAGTAGAAAGCAGGGTGCGCCGTCACTCCTTCAGATCTTTTTTCATTTCGTCAAATGTCTCTTTGGTAATTTCACCCTTTGCGTATCGTTTCTTGAGGACATCCAGGGGAGTTTCGTGCAGCGAGGTGCCGAAACTACCCCCTTTTGACGCCCGCATGAGAAAATAGACGATCAAGACAACAGCGATGAGAATTAGTATCCACATAAACATTCCTCCAAAACCGGGACCCATCATATGACCCCATTCGTACCAGCAACCAGGATCACCGCTGTCGGCAAAGGCACAGACCGGGAAAAACAAAACCGCTCCCGCACCGAAAAGATATTTTTTCATGATGCAGTCTCCTTTCTTGTTTCATCCTCTTCGCAACGGGTTCTCATCTTGAACCGGCTGCCTTCTTCTGTTGCAGGGCCCTGCCGCACCAGTTTGGCGGCGATGGTGGCGACGTACCGTCCCTGAAAGCGCGCGCCCGCCAGTTCGTTTTCCGTGGGAACACGCTCTCCGCTGCTCCCGGCGATCGTTGAAGCGCCGTAGGGGGAACAGCCGGTTATCTCATCGGATCTCGTTTGCCCCTCAAAGCTGTAGGGCAGACCCGCAACGATCATTCCCTGATGGAGGAGTGTGATGTGGAAACTGAGGATCGTCGCCTCCTGACCCCCGTGCTGGGTTCCGGCACTGGTAAACACGCTCCCCTCCTTTCCTGCAGTAATGCCTGTCTCTTTGGCGGTATCGTTCACCTGGCTACATCTATCCTTACCACGGTCAGTTTTGACCATCCCGTATGAAAGATATGATCTGTTCAATCGGAAGGATTCCGGCCAGGGACAACCCCGATACGACATTGAGAAACAGCAGCGTAAGTGTCACACGCCCCGACCACCGGTGCAGGGATCGCCCCCTCACTGCTTTTCTCTTCAACTGTGTGACTCCCAGTGTGTAGGTACACAGGGCGGACAGGATCGTGACAAGGCCCAGATAGGCGTGCGGTACGGCAAAGTGCTGGCCCGTCTGCCGGGAAACCATAAAGAGCGCCGCCATAAATCCGAGAAGAACGCACGCAACCCCCGCGGAGCCGAGCCGCCGGTGAACACGGAGCCACCACCGCTTGTCTCTCATGAACGTTGCCGTGGCAATGCCGGCTGATACTGAGAGAAATCCCGCGAGCATACAACCTGCGTGGATGATGACCATAGGGCAATCTCCTGTCTTCGATCCTGGGTATGGCAGCTGTTTACCTGCCGATAGTAAGCTCTCCCGTCTTTGATCCAAAATAATTACAGTTGACCTTGACCTTCAGCGTATCCCCCGCTTTCGCCTCTATGGGGTAAGTGTACATGAAGCCCGAGGGCTCCGGCTGACTGGTGTACTCATGGGTTGCAACAGGTTCTGAGTTTTTTGTGATGGTTACTTTCTTGACATAGTGCTTCCGGGGATTCGATACCGCGTGGGAAACGGTCACGCTCAAGGTGCGGGAGTCTGAATCGTAGGTCAATGTGACATCCTTCGGGCGGTGTGCCTGGGCCGTGACAGGCCACAGGGAGAGCGCCAGAAAGGATAGGAGGAGACAGAAGATATACGCCTGAGGGGATACTCGGTTACAAGACATGGGACCTCCTTTTTTCTTTAGGGTTGATTGGTGTTCCCTTTTTTCCGTTAGCCGCCCGCTGTCTGCGGAAAGGCCTCTGTAAAAGCCATAGGTCTCCACCTCTCTGTCGATTGCAATGTCGATGAGACTTTCCAGTTTTTTCTCCTTCATGTCCGATTCTCCATTGTTAGACACTTCCTGCATACGGGTTTCAGGCTCAAAGCCCCGGGACTGACGACCGACGGATCTGAAAAAGAGAGGAGTACAGAATCAGGAGGAATGGGTGGCGCTGAAGAGGATTTTGTTTTTGAGTCGGAGTGTGTCAGGTTGATAAAGTATGACAAAAAGGAGGTTTTGTGTCAAGCCGGAATCCATAAAAAATGCCCGGGGATGCTGAAGACGAAATGCCGGTGAGGCACCTTCTTGAGGACATCGCAGCATAGCCACTCCCCGAATTACAAACAGCCATGGGCAAAAGGTCCTGGTAAGCAAAAAAGACTTTTTCATCTAAAATCATTATTCAAATGGACAAATCTAAATGATTATATTATGTTTTAATAAAACAACCGTATTTGTTCAGTGTAAACAGGCTCTCAACACATACATGTCCGTAACGTAAAAGGGTTAAGCTGTTTTCATTATACTACCCACATTCGATGCTGGAGAATCTTTGCGCATTGCGAAAAGCAGTAACAGATACACTGTACAGAAAAACAAAAACAGAATCTGATTACAAATGATTAACTGGTTTTTTCGAGAGGGGTAAAACATGAACAAAATAGATAAAAACAAGCGATTGTATCTTGAAGAAAAATTTGGCGACCGTGTCAATTTCAAGAAAGTTGAACGGAAACTCTACAGTCATGACATCGCCGCTGTTCCGGGTCTTATCAAGCCTCTCATCGGCAACACGGTACCGGAGGCTGTGGTCCAACCGGTCAAAGAAGATGAACTGGTTGATCTCATCAAATGGGCGAGAGAGAATGAAGTATCCCTCACACCACGAGGGAAGGCCTCCTCCGGTTATGGCGGTGTTATCCCGGTAAAGAAGGGTATCGTTGTCGATTTCTACCGGATGAATCGTGTCATTACCATAGATGCCGATGCTCTCACGGCTACCGTACAGGCAGGCGTTATATGGGAAAAACTTGACCGGGAGCTTGAAAAGCATGGACTTACTCTGACAACGTACCCCTCAAGTTATCCGGGATCAACCGTGGGTGGCTGGCTGGCACAGGGCGGTGCCGGTATCGGGTCCTACGAAGCGGGCTGGTTCCGTGATAATGTGCTGAGTGCACGCGTCGTTCTTCCCGATGGAACAATCAGGGATTTCAGCGGACCTGACCTGGATCTGATATCTGAGGCTGAAGGTATCACCGGATTCATCACCGATATTACGATTCGCGTCCAGCCTCTTGAGGACATGGATGTTGTTTCCATAGGATGTCCCGATGCGTATGACCTCCAGCAATTTATCCAGGCTATGGTTGATGAAAATCTACCAATCTGGTCGCTTCTCTTTATTAACCCCCGCATGGCAGAACTTAAAAACAGAGCACCGGTTCGGGAACATCTCGGACACCCGGCAGAGGAACGGGTCCTTCTCCCCGCATCCTATATTACGACACTGACATTCCGCTCAAAGGATCGGGAAACGGTCATGAATGGCTTGTCAAGGCTCATGAAACTCTGCGAGGCCGAAATGCTGAGTGATCGTATCGCCCAGCATGAATGGAAAAACCGTTTCAAGCTCATGGTGGTGAAACGGCTGGGACCGAGTCTTGTTCCCGCCGAGGTAGTTATTCCTTTGCGATCTCTCGGAAACGTAATGTCGGAGATCGAAAATAAAATCAATCAACCGGTGGTTAAGGAAGGTGTCATCATACGAAAAACGGCCACGGGCGAACCGGAAGTTGTCATTCTTGGATTTATTCCCAGTGATGAACGTAAATTCAGTTACAACTTTGTTTTCAGTCTGTCCCTGACCATTATGGACATTGCGGAGAAATACGGCGGACGGGCCTATGCTACAGGTCTTTATTTTTCTAAAAAGGCAAAGCAGGTTCTGGGAGTAAAACGTCTTGCGAAGCTCAAGAAGTTTAAGGAGGAAATGGATCCCAAGGATATTTTGAACCCCGGCAAGGTCATCGGCAATGGGCTTATGGGTGCCGCTATCAGCCTTGGAGGTTTCTTCGAACCCATGGTCAGACCCTTTGCCAATTATATCATTACACGAATCGGGGAGAGACCGGAAGAACCCGTTCGGGACATTCCTGCCGATGTGGCCTGGTACGCCTACAGCTGCTCACAGTGTGGTTATTGTGTTGAAGAATGCGACCAGTTTTACGGACGGGGCTGGGAAAGCCAGAGTCCCCGTGGTAAATGGTACTGGCTGCGGCAATACATGGAGGGTAAGGAAAAGTGGGATCAGTTCATGATCGACACCATCCTGGTCTGTACCACCTGTGAACTCTGTAACCTTCGCTGCTCCGCTGCCCTTCCCATCGAGCAATCGTGGATGAAATTACGAGGACAACTGGTACACGATCAGAAGAAGATGACATTCCCGCCCTTCGAGATGATGGCGGCATCGAATCTGAAGGAAGGAAATATCTGGGCAGGCTATAGGAAGAATCGTGCAGACTGGTTCCCGGCGGATCTGAAGGAAAAACACGGGCCATCACATCGGTCGGAAACAGCTTATTTTGCCGGGTGCACGGCCAGCTATGTAGAGCATGACATTGCAATGGCAAGTGTTCGACTCCTCGATGAAGCGGGGGTAGACTTCACCTACGTCGGTGAGAAGGAGAACTGTTGCGGAACGCCCATGCTCGTATCGGGACAGTGGGATGTTTTCGAAACGATTATGCGGAGAAATCTAAAAGCGATGGAAGACGCCGGCGTTGAAACCGTCGTTTCATCATGCCCCGCCTGTGACATGATGTGGAGGAATGTCTATCCCCAGTGGGCGGAGAAATTAGGTATCGATTACAAGATAAAAGCAAAGCACTACAGTGAAGTCCTGGCCGATAAGATCAAGGCGGGAGAATTTACCTTCCCCGACACCGGACAGGAGAAAGTCACCGTCACCTGGCATGACTCATGTCACATCGGACGGGTATCCGGCGTCTATGAACCGCCGCGGGATGTTATCAAGGCCATCCCCCATGTCAACTTTGTTGAAATGACACACCACCACGATGCAGCCCACTGCTGCGGAAGCGTTCTGACCCTGATCAAGGATCCTCCCATCGCCGCCGACCTCGGCGAAACACGGCTGAACGAAGCCCTCGATGTGGGCGCTCATAAAGTTCTGGCCCTCTGTCCTTGCTGTGAAGTACAGTTACGGGTTTCGGCGGACAAGAAGAACATGCCCATCGAGGTGATCGATCTGGCGCGGTTTGCCGCAGCGACACTCGGGTATGACTTCCCCGACCCGAATCCCGAAGTCAAAGTCCAGTGGGGTGTTTTCGACGCCATGATCGGCCTCATGACGCCCCAGGGGTTCGCCGACCTCATGGGAACCATGTGGCCGGAACTGATCAATGTCATGCCATACGGGATGGGGCCGATGATGAGAATTATGGGTAAGATCCCGGGAGCCCTGGAGGCTATGAAACCAATGTTCCCGGTTCTTTTCCCAAAGTTGCTGCCCATGATGATGCCGAAAGTCATGCCCGTTATGCTGGAAAGAGTCGCGGCGAAAATCCCCATGCCTGATTACATGCGGGAACAGATGCCCGAATTAATGCCGGGTGTTATGGATAGACTGATGCCGCATATGATCGGGGACGTTGTCCCTCTCGTAACGCAGCCGATGATCGATTACCTGAGAGGAAGAAGAAAAGAGTAACAGTTACACACATCATTCTCATATTACAGTTCATAAAGGTCCGGCCCTGCATGGTTATGAAAGTCCGACTGCAGCCCGGACCTTTCTCTTTTATGATAATCCCGACCTTCGAATCAGCTCACTGTTACTTGTCTCAACCGTCACATATTCCAGTCCGGTCGAATGGACTCTGTCTCTCTTTTTCAATACTATTCCGAAGAACCGGGGGTTATATTAACAGCCGCCAAAGGGGTCAAGGGGTCGTCAAGGGGTCAAGTCGCCGTTTGACTTATGTGACTTATGACGGCAGGAAGAAAAGGGGTCGTTGACTATTGACCAGGCATTCCGAATAGAAGACCTCGGTGCCTGGTATATGGCGAGTCTCAGTCAATAGTCAAGGCCCGAGCCCATGAGAACACAGATCGCTTGACACACATCCCATTTCCCAAATCTCTCATCACAGACGATTTCCCTTGACAAAATCGACATAAAGTGTATTTTCTCAATGAGATCAATCAGGTAGCACGATTCTTCAAAAATGTAACGATTCACCCATAGCCGATATACAGGAGAGAGCCGTGGAGTGATTGGAGACACAGCCCCGTTTCTTGAAAAAAGAGCGGGTTTTTTTGTTTGATGGGGTGTGCACCAGGCGATAATATAAACGTTTGTTCAGAATTGTCGTGAGAGTGCGTCAAGGGCAGTCATAACCCCGTAAGGATAGGGCCCTCGACGACACGCTCGGATAAGGAGGTTGGATATGTCTTTACAGCCTGTACTGATTGCCGGTGAATGGCGGCAGGCACGCAACCCGGTTGATTCGTTTACCGCGTTCAATCCGGCGACGAAGTCGCCCCTGGCGGATCGCTATCCCGTCTCGGGGATGGAAGATGTCGAATCGGCTCTGGTGGCGGCGCAGGCTGCCGTTGCGGCGCTGCGCACCGTTTCGCCGGAAACGATTGCCCGGTTCCTCGAAGAATTCGCTCACAATATCGAAGCCCGCGCGGAGGCACTGGTCGAGCTGGCCAACCGGGAGACGGGCCTGTCCGTGGAGCCGCGTCTCCGGTCCGTCGAGCTGCCCCGCACCACCGATCAGTTGCGACAGGCCGCCGTGGCCGTCCGCGACCGGTCATGGTGCCATGCCACCATCGATACGAAAGCCAACATTCGCTCCCTCTATGGCCCGCTCGGTGGCCCGGTGGTCGTGTTCGGCCCCAATAATTTTCCCTTTGCATTCAACGCTGCCGCCGGGGGAGATTTCGCCGCGGCCATAGCGGCGGGGAATCCGGTTATCGCCAAGGCCAACACGGGGCATCCCGGCACCACCCGATTGCTTGCGGAAGCCGCCCTTGAGGCCGTCCAAACCAGTGGACTGCCCGGGGGAATGGTCCAGTTGCTCTATCGAACGCCACCGGATGTGGGGTTCTCCTTAGTGTCTCATCCGTTCACCGGGGCGACGGGATTTACCGGCAGCAAATCGGCCGGACTGGGCCTGAAAGCTGCTGCCGACAGGGAGGGCAAGCCGATTTATCTGGAAATGTCCAGCGTCAATCCCGTCTTCGTGCTGCCCGGTGCACTGGAGGAACGGCTGACGGAAGTGGCCGGGGAACTTTATGCATCATGTTCTCTCGGGGCGGGTCAATTCTGTACCAATCCCGGCCTGGTAATTGTGCAGGAGGATAAACGGAGCGAGGCATTCCTCGCCGAAGTCCGTCGTCATTTTTCGGAGAATCCGGGAGGGACGCTCCTGGGCCCGCAGGGACCGACGGGTATTGCCGATGCCCTTAGGATACTGCGGCAACACGGCGCCGAGATCATCACCGGCGGTGAGGAACTCGACAGTCCCGGCTACGCCTTCGCCAATACCCTGCTTCGCGTTTCCGGTGATGTCTTTTTAGCCGATCCCGGTGCGCTCCAGACCGAAGCGTACGGTACCGTCAGCCTCATTGTCTTTGCCCGCGATGCCGCACAGATGGGGGATATCGCCGCGGCTCTGGAGGGCAACCTCACCGGTTGTATTTACAGTCACACAGAGGAGCACGATGACCCGTTGTATGACCGAATCGAGCCGGTGCTCCGTGAGAAAGTGGGCCGCCTGCTGAATGATAAGATGCCCACCGGCGTTGCCGTCAGCCCGGCGATGAATCACGGGGGGCCCTATCCGGCGACGGGGCACCCGGGCTTCACCGCCGTGGGGATTCCCGCATCGTTGCTCCGCTTTGCCGCACTTCACTCGTACGACAATGTCCGCTCGCACCGCCTGCCGCCGCCCCTGCAGGACAAAAATCCCACCGGCAGCATGTGGCGCTTTATCGATCTCGAGTGGACACAGCGGGATATCTGAGCCTGTGATGACTGAAAGAATATTCAGCTTGTCTGCTTATGCTAAAATCCTTGACATATGTTCTGAGAAGTGTATTTTCATAATCAGATCAAAGAGATAACACACCCCTTTGAAAAGTGTAACATTTCACCCACAGCCGATAAAGGAGTGTGCCGTGGAGTGATTGAAGAGAAAACCCCGTTTCTCGGAAAATGAGAGCGGGGTGTTTTGTTTGATCAGGTGTAAAAAAGCGCGCTGTCCCTATTTTCAAACCTTTACTTTGAGATGTCACCATGACCGGAAACAAGCGCACGCAAGACGTCGGAGACAACATCTTTATGCTCAGCCATAATGAGCTTTATTACTCCTTCTTTACCCGTGAACAAATTACCCAGAGCGCTGCCGTTAATATTCAGCAGGCAGCCGCGAAATCCGGTCTCCATAGGGGGCATCTGTTTGCCTCCGAACATTGGTAATCCCTCTTTTTTCACCGGCGAGTCGTTGAAGGATCGGTTCGAAGCCAAAGCGAATCCGGCCCTGAAGCCTTGCCTTCTTCAGTGCCACTTTCAGCGGTTCATTCAGGGTAATGACCGGCACATTAATTTTGCTTCCAGTCCAGAGCTTTGAGGTACGCGCCATCAACTCCCTGCGAATAATTTCGGCAGAGCCGTCCGCTTCCAACTGACGGGGAAAGCGCATATCGGATACGTTCATCTTCTTCTCCTTATGATCGACTACTAAAACTCGCGGCACGTTCTTCCAACTCATCCCAGCGGGCAATAAGCCAACGCTAAATCGGCCTCCAACGCCTCAAGCGTTGTATTGACGGCCGTCATCCGTACATGATTATGGTCATTATAGAAATCCCGGGACAGTATGCCTATTTATCGATTACCGATTATAATGTGCTATCGTTTATTCAATTAAAGCTTTATCGACCAAGACTCGATACAAGACCCTGCGATATTTCCAAATCGTTCCTTTCGTATGTGTCTTGTTTATAGTGATTTCAGGCAGTCGAGATCACAGCTCCGGAACATTTCCATCCTCCGCGGATCCCTGATAAACTGCTCGTCCTCTTCGAGCATGCCGCGGGCCGCTTCGGACCTGAGGGACCGTTTGATCGCCGCGTAGGTGGCCGGGTTTTTGCCCGCTAATCCTTTCGCTATGGTGACCGCCCTTTCGAGCACGTTATCGCTCGCGGTTATTTCATCAACAAACCCTGCCTTGAGCGCATCGTCACCTTTGTAGGGATTTCCCTGCAAAAAGGCCGTCTCGGCGGTCCGGCTGCCGATTGCGTGGACAACCATCCGCAGGCACCCGGGAGGCGGCTCGATTTTGAGGTCTATTTCGGGAAAGATGCAGGCGGCTTTGTCGCTTCGCAGAATCCGGTAATCGGAACACATGGCGAAGGCCAGGCCGGACCCAACGGCATGTCCCTTGATGGCGGCTATCACCGGTAATGGATAGAGGAACATCCGGTGAAGAAATCTGAAGAGATCGAGGAAAAATGGCTCGATTTCCCCTTCCGGTATCGTCATCACCCATTCCATATCCATTCCCTCGGCAAAATAGTTGCCCTCGTTGATAATGACGAGCGCCCGCGTCTTTTCTGCCGATTCGAGCTCATCGAGTATTGCATTGAAGGCATCAAGAAAGATTCGGTTAAAACGATTGCGGGAACCATCGGCCATAGTCAGGACGGCAATCCCGTCGTGTGTATCGACATGAACAGGCATATTTCCCTCCCTCGCTTTCCGGCTGTACCCGGAAAGCTCCTGTGAATTTATTTTGCCGCAGATAGTATAACAGTTAAATGCCGTATATGGGCGTAAAAAATCGTCCCGCAATGCGCCGCCGCCATTGAATCCCCGGTCGAAAGCTGCCCGGGTAGTTGCGTTGCGGCACCTATGGTTCGATATACCCTCCGTAAAGAGATTATACTCTCTATAAAAGCCTGATCCTGCTTCTCATAAAGAGAGGCGGGGGTTTTTTAAGTTTCGTTTCAACTGAAATAGCAAAAAGCAAGACCCCCGATGTCCCACTATTTTATAAATCTTATTTGGCACTTCTCGAATCCATTTGCTATTGTTTCCCCAAGTTCTAATTCTCCTCCGAAGCTTTCGGCAATCCCTCTATCTCCTTCCATCGCAATATCACAAAGTCGTGCTATTTCTTCATCGGTACAACCAAGCTTCTGCCAGGCAGCAACAAGAGGACAATATCTGAAATCTATAGACAATTTATTACCCGTTGATTCTAATATTTTCATATCAAAAACAATTTGTGCAGGTATCGTAAACAACTTCTTTTTCAACCCTTTCAAACTATTTGTTCCGCTTACCGCAACAAGTTCCTTCCCATGCATAGTTCCACAAGCTCTCGTTGCGGGATATCCAATATCCTCCCACTTAACCCCTCTCTTTTCTCCTTCTTTCAACAACAGATAAAGCCATGTTGCCCTGTGTTCTAATGTTCCTCTGATAGATTGTAGTAGAAAGTTATTTCTCCTCGGCACATTTCTGATTTTGCTCATTCAAAACCCTCCCCGGAAAGTTTTAAAATTCATAGAAATGGATATATTCCTTGTCAGACCAAATACCCACAATCTCATTATATACCCTTATATATGAATTCATGGTAGGGGGAAGAAGCAGACAATCCCCCTCACCTGGAAATCTTTAGAAGCTTATCAAGTTGACAATCAAGGATTTAAAATAGAAATGCTCGTTGATTTAACGATACGATAAGCAGCGGAGGTATTTTCTGCCGTCCTTTTGACCACGGGGTTGGCCGACTTTTTGACTATGCTCATTGTTTATCTGTTAATCTTTTTTTAGCATCCAATACCCGTGTCTTTTTCTTTAATATTCTGACAATTAAATAAAATACTGCACTTACAGAAAATATTACAAGCCACATTGTATCTAAGGCCAATGTATGTTCTGCAAATATATCGCCTATTATTTCAATAACAAAGTATGAAACAATGATTGCAAAAAAGCTTTTATATTCATTTTTTAAAGCCTTTCTAAACGAAAACATCATCTCCGAACTTTTCCAATTTCTAAAGTTTGGTACAAAAACAGGTGTCTTTTCAGCCCATGAAAAATATGATTCCCCAAATTTTTCTCTTAAAAACTCTTCTTCGGCAAAAATGATCCTTTCATAGTAAAGCCAAAATATAAGTACTACTATCAGACTGAACCACCATAAACGAGGGAACATAGAGATTCCGAACCAAATGACAAAATTACCCAAATATAAGGGGTTTCTCACGACAGAATACATTCCCGTCGTATTTAACACATCTGCAACCTGCCCGCGTGTATTCGTTCCGGATGTTCCTTTCGGCGTATAACCTATAGTAACTATACGAATAACCAAACCTGAGAAAGAAATGATAAGGCAAAATATCTCCCATAGTTGATCTAGTCTTTCACTTTGACCGGGATATTCAAAATATGGCATAGCCAATAAAATAAGCACAATCATAAATAATGGGAGATAACTTCTCCATCTGAATAGGAAGTTGCCTCTCCTTGACAATTCTTCTCTTAAAGGCATTGTTATTTCTCCTTTGTATTTGTGGCGGCTAATATATATTGTTAGGTAGAATCTATTTGTGCTTCGTGAATCGCACTCTGAAAGGAAAAAACAGGAGACTTAGCCCCACGAAATTCCATAATACTTTCTTATGCATTAATCAATAAATTTTTAATCTATGACGTAGTTGTCTTTTTGTTCAGATACCTTCCCCCTACCTATAGAAAGCTTCAATACCAAACTGTAAATAATCAAAGACTGGCAACGTAAATTCCCGATTTAAATGAAATTGTTGACGAATGTCCGCTAATCTTGTATTCTTCTTTATGCTCGAGTGTTAGTTCTAGGAGGCTGTCCGAGAATAGCAGAGGGTCAGTGAAGAAGCAATGCATATATGA
>CAZGAK010000003.1:0-86349 GCA_964523565.1 uncultured Syntrophaceae bacterium
CGGACTGGGCATGAGCATCAGTTACGGTATCATCAAAGATTATGGTGGAACCATTGAAGTAGAGGGTGATCCCGATAATGGCACTACCTTCAAACTGGATTTTCCCGCCGCCAGTGAAATGTGATGGTAATGGAGATGGACAAACTTTTATTGATAGATGATGAAGAGGCGATTGTTCGCGTCCTTTCTATTTCACTGAAGAGTGATGGCTATACCGTTATTCCTGCATATAGCGGCAAGGAGGGGCTGGAACAGTTTGAAAAAGAATCTCCCCCTATAGTCCTTACAGATCTAAAAATGCCGGGAATGAGTGGAATTGAACTCTTAAGAAGAATAAAAGAATTGAACCCTGATACAGAGGTTATTGTCATTACAGGACATGGAGATATGGATTCTGCTATAGAGGCCCTCAGAAATGGTGCTTCTGACTTTATTAATAAACCTGTTAGAGATGAAGCATTAGCGATTGCATTAAAGAGGGCGCAGGAAAAGATTACAATCAGAAGACAACTAATGGCATATACAACAGATTTAGAGCATATGTGTCAGATTGCGACAGAGGAGGTAAGGAGAAAATCTGAATTTCAGGATAAAATGATTACCAGTTCTAATGATGGTGTCGTGGCTACTGATGAAAATGGAGAAATAATTATTTTCAATCCCGGGGCGGAGGAGATATTCGGCTATTCTCGTTTTGAAGTTATCAGGAAAATGAAACTTGATGAACTGTATCCTGCAGAGATTGCAGAGGAATTCAAACAGGGCTTTCGTCGAAAGCGGGATAAAAAGGGGTGGGGCTGGAAAGAAATTGATATCAAGGGAAAAGATGGCACTAAGGTGCCAACACGTTTTTCAGGGACCCTTCTCTATGAAAAGGATGAAGTTATAGGCAGTGTTGGCTTTTTTCAGGATCTCAGGGAGATAAAACGCCTTCAAAAAGAGCTCGTCAACTCTGAGAGATTGGCTGCTATAGGACAAACTGTAGCACGGCTCGCGCACTACATCAAAAATATTCTCACGGGACTGAAGGGTGGAACATATGTCGTAAATATTGGCCTTGACAAAAATGACACAGATAAGCTAAGAACTGGCTGGAATATGGTACAGAGAAACGTTGGTCGGATATCCTATCTTGTCATGGATCTGCTCACTTACTCTAAAGAACGCGAGCCCGAGTACCAGGATTGTTTCCCAAATGATATTGCGGAAGATGTATGTGAACTTATGGAGTCCAAGGCGACACAAAGTCAGATTGATTTTACAAGAGATTTTGATCCGTCTATAGGTGAAGTCTGTATGGATCCGAACGCTGTTCATCGATGTCTTCTTAACCTGGTTTCTAATGCCATTGATGCATGCCTTTTTGATCTCGATCTGGATAAAAAATGGCAGGTTCGGGTAAAAACCGAACAGATGGATAATGTCATCAAATTTGAAGTAACGGATAATGGCCTGGGTATGAGTGATGATGTTAAACAGAAGCTCTTCACCGCTTTTTTCAGTACAAAAGGAGGCAAGGGCACAGGCCTCGGTTTACTCGTTACTCAAAAACTAATTCAGGAACATGGTGGAAAGATAGAAGTAAAATCAGAACCGGGGAAGGGCTCAACATTCACAATGCTTTTTCCGTACAGGAAGACTGAGAAAGAAGAGCTGCATTAACCGGGCATTTTTTATCTTAAAAAATAAGGGGGTCTGTTATGGCGAAGAAGATACTTTCTGTTGATGATGATCCTGATATCATTATTTTTGTTAAGACGGTTTTAGAAGAGAATGGTTATATTCCCCTGATAGCAAAAAATGGGGAAGCGGGTCTGGCCATGGTGAGGGAGGAAAAACCCGCCCTGGTCATTCTTGATGTTCTGATGCCGAAGCAAAGTGGTATCAGGATGTACAGGGAAATGAGGTTTGATGAGTCCTTAAAGAACATTCCCGTCGTCATACTTTCAGGAATTGCCAAGAGAACATTCCTGCGTTCCCAAGAAGCATTAACAGAATTTGGTGATGAATCTGTTCCGGAGCCTGAAGCGTATATTGAGAAACCGGTTGAGCCGGAAGAGCTGGCTGAAGTTATTAAAAAATTAGTAGACTGATTACTGGTCGATAAACGCGCGATTTTAAAAATCAATAGATGAAAAAGAATTAACAGTGGAAAAAGATATGAAAACGAAGAAGATGCTCTTTGTTACCCA
The DNA here is from genome assembly GCA_964523565.1 of uncultured Syntrophaceae bacterium. Taxonomy (GTDB): domain Bacteria; phylum Desulfobacterota; class Syntrophia; order Syntrophales; family UBA6807; genus CAZGAK01. Next base: position 2,193 of record CAZGAK010000003.1, read on the forward strand.
GTTTGAGGAGCTGTGGTTTGATGCTCTGCAATCGTTGATGGATTTAAGGAAGGCCGGTTTTAATCACGTCGTATTTCTTCACGTGATAGAGAGAGATAAAGTTGCCATGCGTCGTGGCAAGGGTTATCTTAAAGATCAGGAAGTAAAGTTACGTGAAATGGCAAATGTCCGCTTTATTGATTGGGCAGAAGATCTTTTTGTGCAGGGCATGGAAGTTGGCGCCTATATCGTTGTAGGAGACATTCTTCCAAAGATTATTTCGACGGCGGAAGAGGAAGGTGTGGATTTAATCGTCACCGGTCGCCACAGGAGACCCAAACTTGAAGAACTCTATGCAGGATCTGAAACACTGGACCTTCTTCGAAGAACCTCAACGCCGGTTTTAGTTCATAAATATATGTTGCCATCGGGAAAAATTAACGAGAAGCCGTTTGAAAGACCGCTTCTTGCGCTGGATTGGTCCTCGGCCAGCGAAAATGCCGTCCGCTATCTCCTCGACTTTAAAGATATTATAAAGAAAGTTGTGGTCATTCATGTTGTCAGTGAAAAAACATTTAAGAGCGATTCTGCAATGGAAATACAGGCCATTCGAAAAAAAAGCAGGCAGAAGCTGGAAGAGGTTTGTGATGCTTTTCGTGATGTCGGTGTAGAAGCGAGCGCACATCTTTATGTAGGCGCTACGTGTGAGCAGATTGAAAAGGCAGCCCAGGAACGGGAAGCAACCATGATAGTAGGCGGAACAACAGGGAAACAGCCGTTGAAAGAGATATTTTTAGGAAGTACGGCGAAAAAGTTAGCAGAACGTTCGGCATTTCCTACCTTATTAATTCCTGCAAACATTAAGCATGAAGGCAGTTAGATACTGTGGGGTTGATTGAGTAATGAGGGTAAGTAAGTTACTTTACATTGCTGATATGAAGGAGCGTGATCCGGCTCCAGGCATTATTGAAAAGATTATTTCTTTCCAGCAAAAGGGACTTGAGGAAATTGTGTTTTTTAAAGTTAACCCCTCTGAAGAACAGATAGAAAACTTGTCTCGTTTATCAATCAACTCAAAAGTATTAGCCGATCGCGCCATATCATCAGAAGATATCTTACGTGTCGCTGAAGAAGAAGAAATATCACTCATTGTAATAGAAATTGATAAAGAAAAAGAAAATACACGTCCAAGATCTGTCTTGAAAAAATTGATAGAAATGTCATCCACGCCGCTTCTTGTCATAGAAGAGGACGCAGAAGAGAAAGAATCACAAAATGGGTTGTTTGATCATGTAATTTTTGCAACTGCCTGCACTCCCAGATCTGAAAAGACGGTGGAATTCATTCTTGGTTTTAAGGAATTGGTGGGTGAATTAGATATAATACATGTTATCAATGACAAGATAACTGTAAAGTATATGCGTGACTTAAAAGAAAGACTTGAAAAAACGAGAAAAGTCTATCTGGATGAGGGAATAGATGCGGAATCACACATCTATGCAGGTAAAACTGACGAGGAAATCATAACAGCGTCCAGAGATTACAGGGGAACGATTATTATTATTAGCGTAAATACTGAAAGATCCTTCCTGAGACGTATGTTTAAAGAAAGTTCAGCCTACGGGACCGTTAAAAGAGCGAATATACCGGTACTTATAGTGCCTTGATTTTGATGGCTTTGTAAAAAGTCCAACTTCGGCGTTCCGCTGCATCCTTCGTCACTGCGGCGTACCGTAAGTACGCCTCATTCCTCAGGATTTGCGCGCCTTGAATTTGGAGCTTTTTACTTTGCCATCCAATCTGACTTTTTACGAGTTTGTTGATTTTGAATACACAAGAAGGATTAAACATATGGAAGTAACCCTGCTGGTACAAGCGGCAGATGATTCTTTTCGTCTTCTGGAAAATGCGCGAGTCCAGGCTGTAGATCTCTTGAATACAGCGGTAAAATTAACATCCGACACACGATCTGTTGAGGAGCGAAAGCTTCATGCAATTTTTGCGGGAGCACAGGACGCAAGATCGGGCCTTCAAAATTTTCTTGCAACTTTTCTCTTGTTATTCGGGTTTTGGGCCCTACTGTCCGGAAAGTTTGATGCTTTCCATCTTACCCTGGGAGTTATATGCTCATTCATTATCGCCTATTTAACCCATGATCTGCTCTTTGCCAATGTAAGGGTGGGGGATATCCGCGTTATTGTACAGAGATTCATCACTTACATGCCGTGGCTTGTCTATCAGATTGCAATTGCCAATGTACACGTTGCTTACCTGGCATTATCACCCAAAATGCCCATAGATCCCCAGATAATCAGATTTAAATCGAAGCTTGAAAGCGATATTTCCTGGGTAACGTTGGCCAATTCTATCACTTTAACTCCGGGGACGATTACAATGGATATTGAAGAAGGTGAATTCATTGTACATGCCCTCTCAAAGAAGGTAGCTGATGATCTGAATACCGGGGATATGGAAGACAGGGTAGCCCATATATTTATGGAAGCGGACCACATCTATATTCAGGATGTACTGGATGTGGCCAGGATATTCGGTGAAATGAGAAGAGCAGCTTAAGGACTTTTCATATAATTGGATAGAAAGATATGATATTTCGCAGAGAAGATATTATTGTAAGTACAATATCAAGGATTCTTGTCCCCTTCATACAGATTTATGCCCTGTATGTCATTATGCATGGTCATTACAGTCCTGGAGGCGGTTTTCAGGGGGGTGTCATTTTAGGCGCAAGTATGGTCTTGTTGCTCCTGACACGTGGTTATGACGAAGCAACAGGCAGGGTTTCTGAAAATACTATAACTTTACTTACCAGTGCCGGCGTATTAATCTATGCGGGGATCGGATTGTTATGTCTTTTCTTCCATGGGAACTATCTTGATTATGGAAAGCTGGCCGCACTGTTACATGTAAATCCCGCGCATGCGCGGTCTCTCGGAATTCTGGGAATCGAAACCGGTGTTGGTATTGCCGTTATGGCCGTTATGTATTCAATCTTCCTGGATATTTCTACCGGTGGAGTATTGCCGGAAGATGAAGAAGAACAGTAATTCGTGACTCGTGTATCGGTTATCGTGGATCGAAAAACGATCCACGATCTACGATCCACGAATAGAGGTTTTAAATGAACGGTTTTTTTATGGTTGTCGGATTAATATTATGTTTTCTCGTACTTCTTGTACTGTACCGTGTTATATTCGGGCCGGGTGTATTTAACAGAATAGCTGCTATTTCGGCAATTGGTACAAAGACATTGATTATATTGCTTATTATGGGATTTCTATACAACCGGGTAGAAATGTTTGTTGATATCAGCATGGTTTATGCTCTGCTTAATTTTATTGGTTGTATAGCTGCCGCAAAATATCTGGAAATGGAAAAGTAGATACTATGGATGTGTTGTCCTTATTATCAATATTGTTTATTTTAGGTGGATTATTTTTCTTTGCCACGGCGACTATTGGCCTTTTACGCTTTCCCGATTTCTTTACCAGACTCCATGCCACAGGGAAGGGTGACACCCTTGCTGTTTTCCTGTGTCTCATTGGACTTGCACTCCATGAGGGAATTTCACTGACCGGTCTGAAAATCGTATTTATTGCAGTGTTCATGTTTCTCGCACAACCAACGGCAACACATGCAATTTCTCGAGCGGGAATCAAATCCGGCCTGCAATACTGGAAGAAAAAGGAAGATTCAGAATGACGTTACCCTTCGATATTATCATTCTCATATTTGTTGTCATATGTGCAATTGCTGCGATTACCGTTAAGGATCTCTTGAGTGCCATTATGATCCTTGGCGCATACAGTTTTTTCATGTGCCTTATGTGGGCGGGAATGGGCGCCGTTGACGTTGCGTTTACAGAAGCTTCCGTAAGTGCCGGTATCGGTACTATACTTTTCATTGCTGCGGTGATGAAAACTTCCAGGAGGTCGAAAGATTGAAATTCCTAAGCTTCATTGTAACAGTACTGACAGGTGCTGTCCTTATTTACGGAACACTGGACATGCCTGATTGGGGTGATCCCAACTCTCCGGCGAGTCGTCATGTTTCGCCGAGATATATCACGAAAACTGAAGTGGAAACGGCCACGCCCAATATGGTTACATCCGTTCTTGCCGATTACAGGGGATACGATACACTTGGCGAAACGACGGTTATCTTTACCGCAGGTGTATCCTGTATTTTACTGCTAAGAAGGCGCAAGAACAAGGGGTAAAAGGATTAAGGATTAGGGATTAAGCGCCTATTATCCGCTGGTCTCGAAAGGGTATGATCAATAATGGAATTTATTGTAGCCAAGTATAATTACTGGATCTATATCATTCTCATGATGATAGGATTTTATGCCATGATTGCCAAAAAAAATCTCATCAAAAAAATCATTGGCATGAATATCTTTCAGACAGCAATAATCCTCTTCTTTGTTTCTACAGCATACAAAAAAGGTGCTACGCTTCCCATTCTAACTAATGCTGATGCTCACGGGGAACATGCCATTGCTGTGGCTCAATATCTCAATCCTCTTCCCCATGTATTGATGCTTACAGCTATTGTGGTTATGGTGGCTACTCTGGGGGTGGCCCTGGCCATAGCGATCATGATCTATCGAAGATATGGCACACTGAATGAAGATGAGATTCTAAAGGCAATAAAATGACAGAACAGGCTCCTATTCTAATTGTTGTAATACCGCTAATATGCGCACTTCTGACACCTCTTGTGGGGTGGTTGAGAAAAAGTTTCTGTTATCCATGGGTTATTCTGTCTCTCGCCATTTCGACCATTTGTTCTCTTCTTGTTCTCAATACGGTTATTCATCAGGGGGTTATCCATTATTATCTTGGAGGCTGGCTTCCGCCATGGGGTATCGAATATGTTGTAGACCACCTCAATGCCCTTATGCTGGTTTTAGTTTCAGGTAGTGCTTTACTGGTAGCAATATATTCTAAAAAGAGTCTTGAACAGGAGATACCCGACAAGATTGTTTATTTCTATACCGTTTTTCTCTTACAGGTAACCGGTTTTCTGGGTATTGTTATCACAGGTGATCTGTTTAACCTCTATGTATTTCTGGAGGTTGCGTCGTTGGCCGGTTACGCATTGATAGCCATAGGGGAGGACGGAGCGGAGCTGGCAAGCTTCAGGTATGTTGTTCTCGGCACTGTTGGGGCCTGCTTTTATCTGCTGGCCGTGGGTTATCTCTACATTGTAACCGGTTCACTGAATATGGCTGATCTGTCAAGAATCTTGCCCGAATTATATGGTTCAAGGGTAGTACTTGTTGCCTTTGCCTTTTTCCTGGTTGGAATAGCGTTAAAAATGGCACTTTTCCCGCTCCATGTCTGGCTTCCCGATGCGTATACAAAGGCCCCTTCAACAGCGAGTCTGTTGCTTGCCCCTCTTATGACAAAAGTCGCAATCTACGTCATGATAAGAATCATGTTTACCGTATTCAAACCCCATTTTTCCATAGAGCTTCTCCCCGTAACGCAGATAATGCTGTGGATTGGTATTATAGCTATTTTTGCAGGAGCTATTATGGCGCTGGCCCAGGTCGATTTCAAAAGGATGCTGTGTTACATTATTGTGGCTGAGGTTGGATACATGGTGGGTGGTATAGGAGTAGCAAATGCGGTGGCAATTAAAGGTGCGATTCTCCATATCATGAATGATGTTGTAATGACCCTTGGACTGTTTGCCGTGGCAGGTATCATCAGCTACAAGATGAGACATCATAATCTTTCAGATTTTTCAGGGTTATTCAAGAAGATGCCATTTACCATGGCTGCTCTTGTTACGGTGGCCCTTTCCATAGTCGGTGTACCTCCTACCTGCGGTTTCTTCAGCAAATGGTATCTTATCCAGGGTGCCATAATGGCCGGGAGCTGGGTGTTTGTAGTCGCCCTTTTATTCTCCAGTTTAATTAATGTCATACTCTTTTTCAGGATTTTTGAGATCGGATATTATAGTTTTAATGAAACCGATGAAGCTCATGGGCACGGACATGGAGAAAGTGCTGTCATAAATGAAGCTCCCCTGAGTATGCTGATTCCTACCTGTATAGTGGCCGCATTAATCATTCTTATAGGACTGTATAATCAGCCAATCCTGGTTAACATAATCCAGTTTGCTGTTCCGAAGTTATAAGTCCGCAAATTTCCTTGACACAGTGAGACCTTTGCAAAAGGTCTCACTGTGAGGGGATACCCCTCAGACTCCCCGTGGAATATTTTTAATAATCAAATACTTGTAAAATCCATTAATGATGGATTTTGAGACATTTGCAAGTTTTGCAAACGTCTCATATCCTGTTATCTTTATTATTGACGAGTCCCCGAAATGAAAGCAATGTGTAGAATTTTAGCCGGGTGGTTTTTTATTATTCTGGGGATTATCGGATTGTTTCTGCCCATATTACAGGGAGCATTGTTCATAATTATAGGACTGTTGCTTCTCGCACCTGGAAATCCATCTATCCAAAGGTTGTTGGCAAAACTGAAAAAAGAATATCCCCACATATTCAGGAAATTGAAAAAAGAAGGGAAGGCAGACTAAATGAATGCAGTACCTCTTCTGGGGGCTCACATGTCAATCTCTGGCGGTTTAAAAAAGGCGCTCCTCAGAGGGCATGATCTGGGGTGTAATACAATCCAGATGTTCACGAAGAGTTCAGTCCAGTGGAAAGAGAGATTTCTTGAAGATCAAGAAGTCGCTGGATTCAGAGAAGTAAGGGAAAGGGTAAATATAAATCCGGTTATTTCGCATAACAGCTATCTTGTAAACCTGGCATCAGCGGATGAGGGATTATATAAGAAATCCATTGATGCAATGTTACATGAGATGCGAAGATGTGAATTACTCGGGGTAAATTATATTGTAATACATCCGGGTTCTCATCGAGGTCGTGGTGAGGAATATGGAATAGAGAAAATTGTATGTGCTTTAAGCATGATTCATCAGAGGACAAAGGGATACAAGGTCAAAATTGCCCTGGAAACTACAGCAGGCCAGGGGACGGCCCTTGGCTACAGGCTGGAGCAGATAGCTCAGATAATGAAAAGTACGGAAGATGCATCGAGATTGGCTTTTTGCCTTGACACATGTCACTCCTTTGCGGCGGGATATGAATTACGAACCGAGGCAGGTTATGAGAGACTCTTTAATGAGATTGAAGAAATAACAGGTATGGAGAAGTTAAAAGTTATCCATTTAAACGATTCTAAAGCAGATTGCGGATCACGAATAGATCGCCATGAAAATATAGGAAGGGGAATGATAGGTGAGAGGCCTTTTCGGTGGATCATGTCTGACGAAAGGTTGAAGGATATTCCGAAAATTATAGAAACGCCCGGTTTGGGAAAAGACCTGGAAAAAGATCGTGAAAATCTTGATCTGTTGAGGAGATTTGCCGGATTTAAGATACTTGATTCTTGATACTGGATACTAGATGCTGGTCAAGTGCAGTATCATTATGAAAATATGATTTAGAGCTCCAATAACTTGACATGGCGATAAATCTGGTGTATGAAATCACCTCTTTCATTGACTTGGCGGTGTAGCTCAGATGGTTAGAGCATACGGCTCATATCCGTAGTGTCCGGGGTTCAATTCCCTGCACCGCCACCAAAAGAATAAAAAAAGCCCGGGAATAAAAACCCGGGCTTTTCATTTTCACTTCATGAAGAAAAAGGCGAGAAGAGATAGAAACGCCACAGCAATAAGTACAGGGACCCCTGCAGGAACGAGATTCACCAATTCAGGTTTACGCTCTCCGATTAAACATTTTGCACCCGGATTTTCCTTCCCCGTAGCACTCATATACATATCCATCAGCCCTATGATGGGTTTTTTACTGAAAGCAGCCAGATTTTCAGGTAGACGTTTAACAAAAATATAATTCAAGAAATTTGCTATACCGGCAGCTATACCCGTAAAGGCATATACAAGAAGTTTTGATCCTTTTCTGTAAATCAAATCGGCATCAAGATTGACAGCTCTAATTTCCGAGGGATAAATTCCTGCGAGAATGAGAAGCGTAAATGCCAGAGCGGAGAAAAAGAGAAGTTCAGTCTGTGCCATAACATGGAAACCGGTGTAGGGATGATAGACGACATCCGTATAGGGAAGAAGTTGGTATACTGAATAATTGGGAAATGTTCCGATGAAAATACAGAGAAATGCGGCTATTCCCATTGCAATAAGCATGTTGAGGGGAGCTTCTTTTGTTCTTATTCCGGAGTCATGAGAGAAAAACGTGAAAAAGGGAATCTTGATTCCGGCATGGTGGAATACACCGGCAGAGGCAAAAAGCAGCATAAACCAGATAATACTCATACCTCCCATGGAAGCAGCGCTCATAACCATAGATTTACTTACAAATCCACTGAAGAGGGGGAAAGCAGAGATCGAAGCGGCGCCGACAATGCAGAATACACAGGTCAGCGGCATAGATTTATATAATCCACCCAGATCTGTGGCATTTACCTTTCCCGTACGATACATGACGGCTCCCACAGACATGAAAAGGAGAGCCTTGAAGATAATATCATTAAAGGCATGAGAAACAGCGCCGTTAATCGCCAGATGTGTTCCTATGCCGATGCCGCAGACCATAAATCCTACCTGGTTGATAAGGCTGTAAGCAAGCACTCTTCTCAGGTCATTCTCAATAACCGCATAGAAGATGGGGAACATGGTCATAATCGCTCCAATCCATATGAGAATTGATGCTCCCGGGTACGCCCTTGCAAGGACATAGACGGCCGTCTTTGTCGTAAAGGCACTTAAGAAGATGACACCCGTTATTGTCGCCTCGGGATAAGCATCGGTAAGCCACGGATGTAAAAGAGGCCAGGCACAGTTGATACCAAATCCGATAAATATGAGGTATGAACCCAGATTGCCATTTTCCAGTCCTATATATTTAAACTCGATAGAACCTGTGCTATGGACATGAAGCAGTATTCCTGCAAGGAGTATGAGACCGCCTACGATGTGGTAGAGAGCATATCGAAATCCCGCGTCGAGAGATTTTTTTGTTCTGCGTGTCCATATAAGGAAAACGGAACCGACGGTCAGCATCTCCCAGAAAACAAAAAGGGAAAAGAGATCACCTGCAAAAGTAACTCCAAGAGCTGCTCCGCCATAAATGAAACCCGCCACATGCTGCAGATCATCTTTAACATGCAGTGCATAGATAATGGCAATCACAGATATGAGATGGAAGGCATACCCAAAAAGGAGACTCAATCTGTCAACCTTGGCAAAGGTTAGATTATAGTCAAGAAAACCGACTATAAAGTGCGAACCTTGAGGAATATGGATCAAATTAATAAAACTGACAACAGGAAGAATTAGAAGATATGCACTTTTTAAAGTTCTGTTCTTGATAAAAGGTATTAAAAGAGCGCCAACGAGAAATATTAACCCGGGAGGAACGGTATTAATCATAATAATCCTCCCGTCTCTTGACTATAGGTCGCAGTATATATTTTGCCGCCAGGACAAGGGCGACACAGGCAACAAATCCGTACACAGCGTAAAATTCCGGCCATTCTTCCCATCCGAAATGAGCGTGTTTGTGAACAAAAAAGTCGCCGATAAGAAGAAATACAAGAAATCCATAAAAGATTCTCAGGAGTCTCTTTACGTTCTTCGGTTTGTCGAACAGGTATTCTTTCTCTTTATTCATGATTTTCCCATTGCCTATTGTTTTTATAAGAAATTAAAAATCAGATTGTATTAAATAAAATGGTAGCCAGATACAAAATGCCTATTGTAATAGCGATAAAGAAAGCCTTCCTATACCCCGGTACAGGCTCATGGGAGAGTTCCATTTTTTCTTCTTCTTCCATTCTTTTCCTCGTTATCGTGCTGGATAACTTTCTGATTGAGTTGAGTGGTTCGGTTACAGCCAAAATTCGCCTAACGGCGATATAATTCATGAAACTTATAATGTCAAAGGAAAAATTTGTATGAAACCTCTATATAAGGGACAAGCTGTCAGCTACAGCCAAGCCGTATCGTGAAGGATATAAATAGCCATTTTCGATGTCAACAAGACCTTCATCCATTAGTTTGCCAATAATTTCTTTCTTTTCGATTAACAGGTCATAATTATATTTCCTTCTGAAATCACGAAGATTAATTCCTTTTTTCGTACGCAGACCGAGGCAAAGGGCCTCCAGGCGTAATTGATCTTCCGTCAAGCATTCTGCTTCTTCAAGGGGAGGTTCTCCTTTTTCTGTATCTTGAATGTATTTAAGAAGAGTTCTATGGTTCCACCAGCGCTTATTATTTTCAAATGAATGGGCCGAGGGTCCGAGGCCGAGACAGGGTACATGTTCCCAGTATTTCTGGTTATGCCTTGATGCGAGCATAATGTTTCTGGCGAAATTTGATACCTCATAGTGGGTGTATCCTGCATCTTCCAGCTTTTCTGAAGTTTTTATAAAAAAATTATACTGAAGCTCTTCATCTGGTAAAGTTGTCCTGCCTTTCTGGCAACTCGTGGCGAGAGGTGTCCCCGGTTCAACGGTTAACTGGTAACAGGAAAGATGCTCGGGGTTGAAACTCAATGCCTGATCCAGGGTTTTCATCCAACCGTTCATGTTCTGTTCCGGGACGTCATAGATTAAATCAAGGCCTATATTGTCAAAGCCCGCACTGCGGGAATTTTCTATGGCATGCACGGCATCTTCTTTCGAGTGTCTTCTTCCGAGGAAAGAAAGAATGCTGTTGTCAAAAGACTGAACACCTATATTGAGACGATTAATCCCCATCTCAAGGAGGGATTCAAGATAAGTCGGGTTCAGATCTCCCGGATTTGCCTCCATGGTAATTTCACTATCCGGTGAAAGGGTAAAACTTTCTCTAACCCGTTTTAAAAGCTCCTTGATCTGTCCTGTCTGGAGAAGTGATGGTGTACCTCCACCGATATAAAGCGTATCAAACATTTCAAACCGATCACGGTACATCCCCATCTCTTTAAAAAGTGATTCAAGAAAACCGGAGACAAGATCAAGGGAGGTTACAGAATAGAAATTACAGTAATTACACTTTGAAATGCAGAAAGGTATGTGTATGTAAAGTCCGGGATTCATAAGGTTCAAGGTTCAAGGATCAAGGTAAAAGGTTCAAGGAACAAGGCAAAAAGGTTCAAGGAACAAGGCAAAAAGGTTCAAGGATGTTGTTTTTTTAAGTTTGATCAGATTTCAGTATGGCGATGAAGGCACTCTGGGGAATGGCTACCGATCCGACCATTTTCATTCGTTTCTTTCCCTTTTTCTGTTTTTCCAGGAGTTTTCGCTTCCGTGTTATGTCGCCGCCATAACACTTTGCCGTAACATCTTTCCGGAAAGGGCTGATAGTGGTTCTCGATATGATCTGACCGCCAATGGCGCCCTGAATGGCTATCTTAAACATTTGCCTTGGTATTTCTTCTTTTAGCTTTTCGCATGCATGAAGACCTCGTGCGCGGGCCCGGTCCCGGTGCACCATTTGTGCCAATGCATCCACCTTGTCGCCATTGACCAGGATGTCGAGGAGGACAAGGTTGCTTTCTCTGTAGTCGATTATGTCATAATCAAAGGAACCGTATCCCTGGGTAATGGTTTTTAAGCTATCATAAAAATCGTAGATGATTTCTGCAAGAGGCATTTCAAAGGTCAATTCTACACGGCCCGGACTCGGGTAGTTGAGTGCCGAGTTGTCACCCCTCTTTTCCCTGCAAAGTTTCATGACCGACCCCAGGTATCTTTCGGGAAACATCATGGTAGCACGTATATAAGGTTCCTCCGATTTGTCTATAGTCATGGGATCGGGGTAGAAAGAAGGATTATCAATATATACGACTTCTCCGCTGTTCAGCGTAAAACGGTACCTGACACTGGGAACGGATAAAATAATTGAGAGATCGTATTCTCTTTCCAGCCTTTCCTGTACGATGTCGAGATGTAGCAGACCAAGAAACCCGCAACGGAACCCCTGGCCTAAGGCTACGGAAGAGTCTTTCTGATAGGTGAAGGATGCATCGTTGAGCTCGTATTTTTCCAGGGCAACAGTTAGATCTTCGTAATCGTCTGAAGCGATTGGATAAATTGATGCAAATACGACCGGCTTTGCCTCTTTAAAGCCGGGTAACGGTTTATTGCACGGCCTGTTGTCGAGTGTAACTGTATCACCGATATTTACATCTGAAACTGTCTTCAAGCCGGCAATGATGTAACCCACATCACCTGCGGAAAGCTTATCTTTTTTTTGACGTGAAATTAGAAAGCTGCCCACTTCTTCGACCTTGTAGGTTGTCTCGTTATGCATGAAACGGATAATATCACCGCTTTTTATGGTACCGTCAAAGACGCGGCAGTTGATTATCGTTCCACGAAAAGGGTCGTACTTGGCATCAAAGATAAGCGCTGCCAGTGGTGATTCTGAACTTCCTTTCGGGGGAGGGATCTTCTGAACAATTGCTTCCAGTATCTCTTCTATCCCGGTCCCTAACTTGGCCGAACAGGTAAGGGTAGTGTATGGATCCAATCCTAATTCAGAGTCGATCTGTTCCATGACCGATTCTATGTTTGCTGAGGGGAGGTCAATCTTATTAATGATGGGGATTATTTCCAGATCGTGTTCCATGGCCATGTACAGGTTTGCCACCGTTTGCGCCTGTACCCCCTGTGCGGCATCAACAAGAAGAAGAACGCCTTCACAGGATGCAAGGGAGCGGGAAACCTCGTAAGAAAAATCAACATGACCTGGCGTATCGATAAGATTGAGGAAATATACTTTACCATCTTTCGCCCGGTAGGGGAGGGTGATTGCCTGGCTTTTTATGGTGATTCCCCGTTCACGCTCGATATCCATATCATCCAGGATCTGGTTTTTAAAATTTCGCTCATCGATTACTCCGGCGTACTGAATCATACGGTCGGCAAGGGTCGATTTTCCATGATCGATATGGGCGATTATGCTGAAATTGCGTATATTTTTCATAATTGATCTTTTATGCACAAACAATCCCGCAGATTGACGCAGAGACTGCGGAAAAGGGCCATTTCTGGATGGAAACTAGATAAAAAAGCCTTCCCATATAGAAGGAAGGCTTTTTACCAGATTTTTTGTCAGTTTCCTCTATCCTAATTTTTCCAGAAGGTCGTCAGATACTTCTTTAACACCCGGCAGCCCATCTACTCCAATGACCGTAACTCTTTCCTTGAAGTAATTTACACCGGCCACTGTTCCTGTTTCGGTGTCATAGTAAATACTATGTCTCTTGTCGATGGCAGCCTCATCCTGATCGTCGGCTCTGGCAGTTAATTCACCACCGCAGACTCTGCATACAAGCTTATCATCTTTTTCAGCCGGTTTAATGGCATCTATGAAAATATTGTTGGGATGATTGTTATCATTGACGCACAGCCGCCTTCCCATGATCCTGTTTTTGGAAGTCTGCCTGTCAAGGAGGATTTCGATTACGTAATCTAAATTCATGTTTTCATCCTGCAGTGCCTTGTACATCGCTTCCGCCTGGGCCAGATTCCTCGGGAACCCGTCTAAAAGCCATCCAGCCTTGCAGTCATCTTCCTTCAGCCTGTTTAAGATCATGGGGATAGTAATCTCATCGGGGACCAGCTCTCCCTTGTCGATATAACCCTTTGCCCTCTGGCCTAATTCTGTACCCTTGGAGATATTCTCTCTGAAGATCACGCCGGTTTCAATATGAGGTACTCCGAATTTCTTTTGAACAATTGCTCCCTGTGTTCCTTTACCACTTCCATTTGGTCCGAAAATTAAAATGTTCATACTGTTAAACTCCTTTCTAAAAGGTTTTTCCACCAAAAAGCAGCACCCTTATAGGAAATTATCGTGCTTTTGGCAAGGATTTATTTCCCTTCGGCTACCGCTTTTACTTTTGCCGTCAGATTGAGGAGAAAGGATCTCTTGTCCTGAAGAACAGCCTGGGTGTCTTCATAATCTTCCTTGAAAATTGCATTCACAACGGCCTCTCGATCACCATTGAACTGATCCAGAAAGACATCGATTCTTTTCTTGAATACCTTTGCGCTCTCCAGTGATTTTTGAATATGGCCTTTGGCATCGTCGCCGGTCAAAATGTGAACATGGGGCAACAGCAGGATATCTACGTCCAGACTGGTAAGCTTTTCGAGAGAATTTATATAATCATTATAACTGGATGAGAATTCCGACTGGATGTCGTAATTGCCGTTATAAACCCCTGTGGCTTCACCGGGGATCAGGGCTTTTATTTTCGGAATGTAGTATGAGACAGAATCTCTTGTGTGTCCCGGGGTTTTGATGACCTGAATGTTCCAGCCGTCACCCAGATTGTATTCATCATCTTCTTCAAAGGTGATATCAATCTCAATGGAGTCGAAGGAAATATCCTCATTGCCGGTTTGTTTTCTGAATTTCTCTTCGTAATCACCACTAAGGCTCTGCATGAGTTTTATCGCTTTGGGCTTTTTTAGAGTTTCCGCTGCAAGCTTGCTCGCCGCGATCTTTAATCCTTTGATGTTTCTTTTTAAAAAAGGAACAGAGCCGCAATGATCATAGTGAGAGTGGGTGAGAAAAATGTAGCCGAGCCTGTTTGCATCTCCTAAATATTCGTTTAAGTCTTCGAGATATCGGGGACCAGCAATGGTCAGCCCTGAATCAAAGAGAGCCGGGGGATCACTCATTATAAGAAATGAGGGAATAAAGTGATATCCTATTGAATAAAGCCCATCGCAGACCTTTCCTGTCTTTTCCAGTATCATAGATTCTAAACTCTATTTTTTGTCTAATGAAGCAAAATCTTCTCTTTTCGGGTAAAACACGTCAATAACTTTACAATCCGTCAGTATTTTGCCGGAGTGCTTGGCATTAGGAGGAATAACAACAACCGAAACAGATTCCAGGATTTCAGTTTCATCCTCTATTGAAAATTGAATAGTTCCTTCCATTACATTCAAAATCTGTTCATGAGGGTGAGCATGTTCGGGCAGAAGGGTGCCCGCCTTGAATGACCAGAAAGACAAAGTCATATTTTCAGAATGAACAAATTTGACTTCACCGCCGGGAATCAACTCCCTTGCTTCGATTTCATTCAATTTGAATACTTCCATAAAATACCCTTTCTGAGTGGTAACCTTTTTTGGCACCCTTTGGCTTTTAAAGGATAGAATGGTCAATGTCAAGTACTCATCCGCCAAGTGAGGAACAAGGTTCAAGGAACAAGGAGAAAGGAACAAGGAAAAAGGAACAAGGAAAAAGGGGAAAGGGGAGTGGCATGGATCCAGCCAATTGCAGGATTTGTCCGTGGTCGGATACGTCAAACGGTAACCTTTTTAAATTGAAATTTTGCTTGACCTCAGCGCTTTTCTCCGCCAATATACGAGTATAAAAAGCCAAAAGAGAGAATGCTGTCAACAGCTTCTCTCATCCTGTTTATTCATCCCGGAATAATTGTACGCCATCCATACAGGAGGGTGTTGCTATAAATCATAAGCTTTGCAAAATTGCGGTATCAGTTATTAGTCCCTTAATTATAAAGTTTTTGCAAAAATGGCAAAAGAATTTCTTTATGGCTGATAAGTCCTTGCAAAACTTAAATCCGAATATCGAATTTCGAAACTCGAAACAATATCGAATGACAAAAATACAAATATCTAAACAGGAAAGAGTTAGACTTTTGGCAATAGAGTTAATGCCACTTCTGTGGCGTTGATGTTTTGAACGTTTGAATATTAGAAATTCGGATTTGTTTCGTATTTCGTGCTTCGAATTTCGGATTTGCGGCTTTACCGCTTTATGTTAGCAACTGCTACGGAAACATTTGCAGAATATGGGTTTAAGAGAGATGAGACAATGAAATCTGAGATGATCAATGGTCGGAAGGTAGTTCTTGTTGACGGATGTCGAATTCCATTTATAAGGGCAGGTACTGAATATAAAGACCTTACCTCTTATGATCTGGGAAGGCTGGTTATTAAAGCACTTTTAACAAGGACTAAGATTGAACCGGACAAGATAGACCAGGTGATTATGGGGAACGTAATTACCAACCTGGCAACGACTAACGTTGCCCGCGATTCCGCTCTTGGAGCGGGTCTCCCTGTTTCTATTCCTGCTTTTACTGTAACCCTTGCCTGTGTTTCTTCCAATTTAGCGATTACAACAGGTGCGGATTTAATCAGAACCGGCCAGGCCGATGTTGTTATTGCGGGAGGAACGGAAAGTATGTCCGACATTCCCATCGGCTATAGAAAACGATTCAGAAATAAATTAATAGAAGCACAGAAATACAAAGGCGTGCGCGATTATGTGAAATTCCCACGGGGACTTTCCCCAAGGGATCTGTTGCCGGAAATTCCTTCTATTGCTGAATATGCGACAGGCAGGATAATGGGTGAAGATTGTGACAGACTCGCGGCTCGTCTGAAGATAAGCAGGGAAGAACAGGATGAATATGCTGTCCGTTCCCATGTTGCCGCGGCCAGGGCTACTGCAAAAGGCTACTTTGCCGGTGAAGTAGAGCCGGTCCGGGTCCCTCCGGATTTTAAACCGGTTATTGAAGATAACGGTATCAGAGGTGATACCTCTCCGGCGAAGATGAAAAGTCTCAAGCCGGTCTTTGAAAAAAAGTACGGCACAATCACGGCAGGTAATTCTTCATTTTTAACGGACGGGGCTTCTGCCGTAATGCTCATGTCCGAAGAAGCGGCGAGCTCACTCGGATATGCACCGAAGGCATCAATCCGCTCTTATACTTTTACAGCACAGGATCCGATGGAGGAACTGCTGCTGGGTCCCGCTTATGCTACACCGAAGGTCCTTGATTTGGCAGGATTGGGACTCTCAGACATAGATGTTTTTGAATTTCATGAGGCTTTTGCGGGACAGGTACTGGCCAATTTAAAATGTCTTGATTCCGCACAATTTGCTTTGGAAAAATTGGGTCGGTCCGAAAAGGTTGGAAAGATCCCGATGGAAAAATTAAATATTCTGGGAGGTTCCCTTTCACTTGGCCACCCATTCGCCGCTACGGGTGGCCGATTGGTTATAACGGCAGCTAACCGGCTTATTCGGGAAGATGGCACCTTTGCGCTCATTGCCTCATGTGCCGGTGGTGCAATTGGAAACGCCATTATATTGGAAAGAGAGAACAACATATGACCTATGCAAAGATCGAAAAACAGGATGGGGTAGCCATTGTATGGCTTAATCAATCCGGTGAAAAGGTAAATAAGATTTCACTGGATCTCCTGGACATATTTGAAGATTTTATGGAACAGATTGAAAAAGATGATGAAATAAAAGGTGTTGTTCTCATCAGCGGAAAAGAAGATAATTTCATTGCCGGTGCCGATCTTGATGAATTTGTCTATATGCCTGAGCGGGAAAAGGCGGAAACACTGAGCCGCAGGGGACATGTCCTTTTGAACCGTATAGCCGATTTCCCAAAACCCGTTGTAGCTGCTATGCATGGGGCAACCCTGGGGGGTGGCCTCGAGGTGGCTCTTGCCTGTACATACCGGATTGCCACAGATGATCCCAAAACGTTTTTTGCCCTTCCTGAAGTTAAACTGGGGCTTCTCCCCGCCGGGGAGGGTACTCAGCGACTTCCTCGCCTTATTGGATTGCAGGCCGCTCTGGACATGATGTTGACGGGTAAAAATATTTATCCTCGTCAGGCCAGAAAAATGGGGCTTGTGGATGATCTGATCAATCCTTACGGTCTTCTCAACGCGGCCAAGTCGGCAGCCATTGATCTGGCAAGTCGTCCCGTAAGGCGCAAGAAAAAGCAATCTGTCTTATCAAGAGCTCTGGACAGCACGCCCTTCAGCCGTAAGCTGATCTATAAAAAAGCAAAAGAAATGGTTCAAAAAAAGACCCGAGGAAATTATCCGGCGCCTTTCAAGATTATAGAGTGTGTTGAAACGGGCATGGAAAAGGGAATGAAAGCGGGTCTTCAAGCGGAAGAAGTGTATTTTGGGGAACTCGTTATGACTCCTCAGGCTAATGAGCTGATCAGGATCTTTTTCAATATGACGGCACTGAAAAAAAATCCCCTGGAAGAATTTGCAAGGCCGGTTAACAAAATCGGCATACTGGGAGCGGGTCTTATGGGATCAGGCATTGCAAATCTGAGTGCAAGCAAGGGCATGGAGGTGGTGCTTAAAGATGTAGATTTCGAAGCTCTTGGTAAGGGAGAAAAGTCAATCTGGGAGGACTTAGACAGAAAGGTAAAAAAAGGAGGCCTCACAGCCTTTCAGAGGGATCTGACGTTCAATCGAATTAACGGCACAATTACAAATCAGGGCCTTGAAAACGCAGACCTCATCATTGAAGCAGTATTTGAAGATCTCGACCTCAAGAAAAAGATCTTGAGAGAAACGGAAGCCGTCATTAAAGAGGATGCAATTTTCGCTACCAACACGTCTTCTCTCCCGATCGCGAGTATTGCCGAAGCCTCGAAGCGTCCGGAGCAGGTCATAGGGATGCACTATTTTTCTCCCGTTCCCCAAATGCCACTCCTTGAAATTGTCGTTACGGAAAAAACGGCCAACTGGGTTACGGCAACGGCTCTGGATACAGGCATTAAACAGGGAAAGACCGTCATCGTGGTTCATGATGGGCCTGGATTCTATACTACCCGTATACTTGCCCCCCTCATGAATGAATCTCTTGTTCTTCTTGAGGAAGGTGCAAATATCGAAGAAATAGATACTGCCATGCTGGAATTCGGATTTCCTGTCGGCCCTGTTACACTTCTGGATGAGGTGGGAATTGATGTTGGGGCTCACGTCTCAAGGATTCTTGGATCACTCTTTGCCGGAAGGGGTGCGAAGCCGAGCGAAACCATGGAAAAGCTCGTCCAGGCCGGCTATAAGGGCCGGAAGAACAATCAGGGCTTTTATCTTTACGATTATTCGTCCCGGAAAAAGAAGAAAAAGAAGGAAATCAATGAAAAAATTTATTCATTCTTCGGCGGGAGCGAACGAAAGAAGTTCGACAGAGAAGAAATCCAGAACCGCCTCTGTCTCGTCATGATTAACGAGGCCGCCCACTGTCTCCAGGAGGGGATTTTAAGATCGCCCCGGGACGGAGATGTCGGTGCCGTCTTCGGGTTGGGATTTCCGCCCTTTCTGGGAGGGCCTTTCAGGTACATGGATAATCGTAAGATTCGCAATATCCTTTCACTGATGGAAGATCTGGAAAACAAACATGGTTCCCGATTTACGCCTGCACAGATCCTTCGGGACTACGCATCCAGGGCGGAATTGTTTTATCATGAGTAGTAAGGGTGTTTATGGATGGTGCCAAAAAATTTCAATCAGGTTCTCCTGAATAATTTTTCCGGGTATGCAGATTTACCGGCAATGATGTTCAAGGAAGAGGGTAGTTGCCAAACCATAACATACCAAACTCTCGAAGGCACCTGTTTGCGCGTTGCCGCAGGTCTCATGGAGATGGGTCTCCATCGCGGTGACCGTATAGCCGTCTTTTCAAGGAATGGTCCGAGATGGGCTCATGCGGATCTCGGCTCCATCCTGGCAGGTGCCGTAACATCCGCCATCTATGCTTCAGCTGTTCCTGACGAAGTCGAATTCATAATTCAGGACCTGGAAGCAAAGTTTATCTTTGCCGAAGGCCCTTCTCAGGTGGAGAAACTCCTTAAGATGCGGCAGAATATTCTCAGTGTCAAAAAAGTCATTGTTTTTGATGAAACCTTAGAGCACGATGACCCCTGGATTGTTCCATTTTCCTCACTTCTTACAACAGGGGAACCCTCATCAGAATCTATCACAAAGATTCGGAAGATCGCCGAAGCGACAGAGGGCAAAGATAACATGTGTATTATTTATACGAGCGGTACAACGGGAAAGCCGAAGGGAGTTGTGCTGACTCACAACAACTACGTCAATACCATCGAGATCATTCTTGAACATGTTTTCGACACGGATAAATTAAAAAGAAATCTTAGTTTTCTTCCCCTTGCCCATGCCTTTGAACGCTTTGCCGGTCATTATCTGATCCTGTATATGGGAATGTGCATTGCCTATGCCGAGAGCCTTGAAACGATCATGGAAAACTTCAAAGAGATGAAACCGAATTTATTCGTTGCCGTACCCCGGTTCTTTGAATATGTCCATGGGCGGATTATTGAGGGTGTTCAATCCGCATCTCCTGTGAGAAGGAAGATGTTTCATTGGGCCCTGAGCGTCGGACAGGAAGTGAGCCGGCACAAAACAGAGGGCCGGCCTCTTAATCCGGGTCTTCAGATAAGGTATAAACTCGCTGATTTCCTTGTCTTCAGAAAAGTAAGGGATGCCTTTGGCGGAGAGGTAGAATTTTTTGTTTCCGGCGGCGCGCCACTCAGTAAAGAACTGGCTGAGTTTTTCCATGCCATGGGTATTCTCCTTCTTGATGGATGGGGAGCGACTGAGGCAACAACGCCTTCTACGTTAAACACACCGAACGAGTATCGCTTCGGTACTGTTGGAAAACCACTGCCGCGGGTGCAGGTAAGGGTAGGGCCGGAAGGCGAGCTGGAGGTAAAAGGGCCCAATGTATTCAAGGAATACTGGAAAAATCCCGAAGAGACAAAGGATACCTTTACTCCTGACGGGTTTTACAGGACGGGTGATATCGGTGTCATAGATGAGGATGGCTGGGTTTCAATTGTAGATCGAAAGAAACAGCTTATTATTACCTCAGGGGGGAAAAACATCGCGCCGGCGCCTATTGAAATCCTCCTTTCAAGTGGCCGGTATATTGAAATGGCCTATGTGCACGGGGACAGTCGTCATTACCTTACGGCACTCTTTGTATTGAACCGGCATGCCGTTCAGGGAACAGCCCAAAAACACGGCGTTGAAAACCTTTCCTGGGCGGATCTCATCAACCACCCCCTTATAATTGAGGAGGTTCAAAAAGAAGTGGATCATGCCAATGAACAGCTTGGGCGACATATGCAGGTAAAAAAATTTCGTATTCTTCCCGAACCCTTCTCTATCGAAGGGGGAGAAATGACCCATACGATGAAACTGAAGAGAAAGATTATAGAAGAGAAAAACAGGGATCTTCTGGACAGTATGTATGAGTAAGTCGGATATCGGATAACCGAGGAGGCCTATGAAATCACTTTATTTCACCACTGAGCATGAAGCATTCAGGAATACGGCACGTCTTTTTATGGAAAAGGAAGTCGTTCCTTTCGCAGATGACTGGGAAAGGGAGCGTTGCATTCCGAGATCTATCTGGAAAAGGATGGGTGAGCTTGGATTTTTGGGAATTGATTACCCCGAAGAATATGGTGGAACGGATGCGGACTTTTTTTATTCCGTCGTATTTATGGAAGAACTGACACGCAGCACGATGGCCGGATTTGCCGCTGCGGTGAGCGTTCATCAGTATATGGCCGCCGAATATATACACAAGTTTGCGACAAGCGATTTGAAACATCGATACCTCGTTCCTGCTATAGCGGGTGAAAAAATCGGAGCACTTGCCGTTACGGAACCTGATGCCGGATCCGACGTTGCATCCATTCGGACGAGGGCTGTGCGGGAAGGTGAATACTATACTATCAACGGGGCAAAAACCTTCATAACCAACGGTTATTATGGAGATTTTATCATTATTGCGGCAAAAACCGAACCGGATGCAGGATTCGGAGGAATCAGTCTCATCCTTGTGGACAGGGATACACAGGGCCTGGAGGCCAGAAAGCTTGAGAAAATCGGATGGCACTGTTCTGATACCGCCGAACTTCACTTTGATGATATGAAGGTGCCCGTTGCGAATCTTATTGGTAAGGAAAATGAAGGATTTTATTATATTATGGAGTGTTTTCAGCTCGAACGTCTGGTAAGCGCCATTATAGCGATAGCCGGTGCCAGACTTGGCCTGGAATATACCCTGGGGTACATTGCCGAGAGGAAAGCCTTCGGAAGACCGATTGCGAGGTTTCAGTCCATCAGACATGCCGTGGTAGACATGAAGACCGAAATTGAAGCGGCGCAACAACTGACCTATCATACAGCGTGGCGTTATGGGCAGGGAGAATATGTTGTCATGGAATGTTCGATGGCCAAACTGCTGACCACGGAGCTTGCTAAAAAGGTAGCAGATAACTGCCTGCAATTCTTTGGCGGCTACGGATATATGGATGAGTATCCCATATCCCGGATGTTCCGTGATGCCAGGGCCGGTACGATAGTCGGAGGTACCTCTGAAATCATGCGGGAAATCATCGCCAGGCTAATGATTGATCAGGTTAGTTATGATTCCCATCGGGATGAAAGGGAAAAGAAGGCAGTACCCGCAAAAGAAACTGTAAAAGACGAGAGCAAGGAAGATCCTGGTACTTTACCTGAAACGGCCGCAGATATTATACAGACCTTGCCGGTGCGGTTTCGTGCCGAAAAGGCGGGAAGCTGGGAAACGATATTCCATTTCGATATTTCAGGTGCCGAGGGTGGGCAATATACGGTTTATATACAAAATGGTGCCTGTACTGTAGAGCCTGGTCTGAAAGGTGATGCAAAATGTGTCGTAAAAACGTCGGACAAGACTTACCGGGACATTGAACTGGGCAAAGCCAATCCCGAAGCAGCCTTTATGATGCGCAAGATCAAGGTCAGCAACATTACCGAAATGATTCAATTTACAAAGATGTTTCGAAGACTTCCGAAGGAGTAAACAAAAACATCACTTTCCGTTAAAGAAAATCTAATATCATACGATAGATTAGTAAATCTCCCCGTTTCCCCCTTACCCCTCCCTCTCCCGCCATGGGAGAGGGTATACTGAGGAAGCTAATGACGAATATCCTGATTATAAGTGTTGCGGCGGTTCTGCTGGCGGTACTCCTTTTTTATGAAAAAAAGGGGGATCGAAAGGGCATACTACCTTCCAAGGCGGTTCTCTCTTCGCTGTTTGTCATAGCTGCCATGGTTCAACCCCATCCAATACCTGCGTATTACCACTTTATTCTGCCGGGATTGCTACTTTGCCTGTGTGGAGATATTTTCCTGGCCTTACCCAGGGATAAGATGTTCCTTTTCGGCCTGGTTGCTTTTTTGACAGGACACATCTTTTACATTTTCGGTTTCTTTTCCCTGATAAAGACAGGTCAGTTGGCATGGATCGGGTTTTTAATTATCTTTGCTATCAGCGCGGGAGTTTATTTCCGCCTCATGCCCTACCTGGGTTCCATGAAAGTGCCGGTTATATTGTACATCATAATTATCAGCATCATGCTTGCGGCTGCATGGTCCGTTATGGGCAACTCCGGTCTAACCAGATCGGGACGGATTATGATTTTCGCAGGCGCCTTCAGCTTTTACTTTTCCGATATGTTTGTAGCCAGGGATCGTTTTTTTAAAAAGGAATTTTTCAACCGACTTATCGGTTTGCCTCTGTATTACACTGGACAATTTTTGCTGGCCCTGTCGGTAGGGTTCTTGAATTAATTGAAGATTCAGTAAGTGCTGGACAGTATTTCAGGATAATGATAATATCCGAACACTTATTATTTGAGATCAAGGTGTTGGTTACAGGTGAATCCCTTTTCGTTCAAATATATAGATTTATCGTGATAGCAAGAAAGGATTTGCAATGAAAGACGAAGAAAAAACAATAGAACAAATCATCGCTGATTTGGAAAGCATGGAAAAAGAGGCCGCCGCAAGGAAATTAAAAGAACAGGGCGATGACGTTGAGAAAGATATCACTTTCGAAGAAGGTGAATTTAAAGAACCCGCTGAAGAACCGATCGAGGAGCTGACACTTGAGGAGCCTCGGGAAGTTCCCTTCGACGAAGCTCAGGAAGTTTCACTGGAAGAACCGCTGGAAGAAAGGCTTGCGGAAGCGCCACCCGAGGATTTGCCACGAGAAGAACCATTCTCCGAGCTCCCTCCGGTTCAAACGATATCGTCAATGCAACAGGATCTGCCACCTGGGGGGGCTCCACCGGAAGAACCGGGTGATGAGCCGCCCGATGAACCGCCCGCGCCACCTCCGGAGAAAAGGTCGCTACCTGTTTCGCGAACAACAGTGATTCTTTTGTTATTTCTGATATCTCTTGGTTTATATGCTTATTTCGTTTATCCGACGATGTACGAGAACCGCACAATGAGATCCGAGGATAAGACATACCCTGTGAAAATTAACAGGCTGACAAAGAGCATGCAATACTATGAAATGGGTAAATGGTATAACGGGCCAATCCCCAAAACCTCTACTTACAGGGCTCGTTTAACAATTCCTTCAAAAGCTCGTGTAGCCCCCGCTGAGGAAAAGCCTCTAAAAGCTGCTGAAGAAGCACCCGTAAAGGCTATTGAAAAAGCGCCTGCAGAAGAGCCTGCAAAAGCTGCTGAAGAAACACCTGTGAAAACTCCTGAGACTGCTCCGCTTCCATCGGTTGAGCCTTCCCCTGAGAAAAAGATAGAGAAGGCCATTGAAAAGGCAGAAAAGAAAGCGGAAGAACCAGAGGAAGTTGCTATTGTCAAAGTGGAGCTTCCATCCAGGGAAGAAATTGTAAAACCGGCCAGGGAATATGTTTACGCGATTCAGATCAGTTCCATGCGCTTTAAGGAATTTGCAGAGGAATCCCTGGAAAACCTCGAAAGGAAAGGGCTGGATGCACATATGCGTGTCATTGAAACTAAAAAGCATGGATTATGGTATACGATCTACATTGGGCATTTTGCCGACAGAGAAGAGGCTGTCACATATATGAAAGAAAAGAAAATAACTGATTCTTATTCTGGCAGTTGTGTCCGTAAGATGTCTAACCGTTAACCCGATCGAACCAATTTTAGAATGCTTTAGTAATAAGTACCAGGAAAAGCAGTTATACAAACATCTCAATCTATACGGGCGAGACCTTTGCAGAATGTTCAATTTTGTTCAAGTTCAAGGAAGGCGAAAATTTTAACCGCAGGAATATATTGGATATTTCGAGGATTAAAATTTGAGCCTGACGAAGAAATTGGGCAAAAGGGGGCGTTATGCAAAGGTCTCGGGCTTTACCAAAAGCCCTGCCAGGAGGGACGGGCATGAAAAAAAGAATGGTATCCGTTTCTGCCCTGTTGGTATGTTTAATTTTCCTGCATATGGTGGTCTGCGCAAATGGCATAGCCGGCGATGCGAATAATTATCTGAGAGTTATTTCTGACAGAACGGTAAAGGGCTTCATACATCCGGAATCGGTGGCGTTTGACCCCCTTGAGCGTGTTCTTTACGTCAGCCAGTTCGGCTCCGTCCTTAAACCAACGCTGAAGGACGGTAAAGGTAAAATCAGCAAGGTATCTTTAGCGGGGGAAATCCTGGAAGAAAAATATTTGCCCTCTGCAGGAGAGGTTCTAAACAAACCCAAGGGCGTCTGGATAGAGGGCAACAGACTCTGGGTTACTGATATTGATGCGGTCTGGGTCTTTGATCTGCGGACCCGTCAAGGCCGAAAGGTAATGTTGCCCGATGCAAGATTTGCCAATGATCCGACGGTCGTTGATAATATGCTCCTTGTCAGTGATAGCCAGGGAGGCAAAATTTATGGCGTGGAACCTGCTGACTTCCTGAACGAGAAAGGTGAACCGGACATTGTTGTTTTTGTCGAAGGCCAATCATTTTCCCCCAACGGGCTCTACCCGTCTCATGACGGTTCACTGCTGACAGCAGGTCACAGTATGAAAGGTCAAAACCGCAGCATCTGCTCCGTAAATGACGAAGGAAAACTTAAGACTCTGTCAATAGAACCGGGACGGCTCGATGGCATTGCACAGCTCAAGGACGGTAGCCTTTTAATAACGGACTGGAATTCCGGAGCTCTTCTCAGATGGGACACCAGGACAGGAATAAAGACCCTTGCGACGGGGTTTGCGGGGCCTGCCGATTTCTGCATTGTTCCTGAGAATGAAGAACTTCTGGTGGTTGTTCCTGATCTGGTCAAGAGTGAATTACGTATGATACGTCTTTCCCGGTGACGCGGAACTTCTGATTTTTCCCCTCAATGGATCATAAATCATCGTGCAGGGGCATTTTTCTACCGGAAAGGAGATGCTGTGAGCATAATGGGATCGAACATATGGTCCTTTCTCTGGTCCTTTGTTCGTATTGCCATCGTCATCTATCTCGTACTGGTAATTCTCATGGTGGTCTTCCAGTCCCGATTCATCTATTTCCCCGAACGCAGGATTTATGAAACACCTCGAATAATAGGGCTCCCATTTGAAGACGTATCGTTTGAAGCTTCCGATGGAGTCAAGCTTTCCGGCTGGTTTATCCCTGCCGAGAAGCCGGCAGGTGTCATTCTCTTTTGCCACGGGAATGCAGGAAACATCTCCCATCGCCTGGATTCCATTCAAATATTCCATAGCCTCGGGCTAAGCACTTTTATTTTTGACTACCGTGGTTTCGGCCAGAGCGACGGGAAAGTTACAGAAAAAGGTACATATCTCGATGCCGAGGCCGCGTGGAACTACCTCGTGGGGAAAAAGCAGGCAGCACCGTCTGAGATCATTATTTTCGGCAGGTCTCTTGGGGGTGCCGTAGCTTCATGGCTCGCAAAGGAACATACACCGAAAGGACTGATAATAGAATCTACATTTAGCTCGGTTCAGGATATCGCCGCCGATCTGTATCCGTATCTTCCCGTCAAACTGCTGGCGCGCTTTCATTACAATGCCGTGGATTATATTCGCCGGGTAAAATGCCCGTTAATGGTCATTCACAGCCGCAATGACGACATCATACCGTTCAAACATGGACGTCGCCTCTTCGAAGCGGCACATGAACCAAAGGAATTCCTCGAAATTACAGGCTCTCACAACGAAGGATTTTTGACATCTGGAGGATTCTATGTAGATGGTCTTAATTCCTTCATTTCAAAACTGAGAAAATGAAAAGGAGATTAATATAAACATGCAAACCATTAATCCGGATGAGTATCAGTATATCGTTATTTTCACAGGAGCGGGAATGTCTGCCGAAAGTGGGGTTCCCACATACCGGGGCAGGGGAGGCGTATGGAGCGAATACAGGTGGGAAGAATGTGCCTGTCAGGAAGCTTTCGATCGTGACCCTCAAAAGGTGCTGGAATTTCATGAACTGCGTCGCCAGGCCGTTCTTGAATGCCAGCCCCACGACGGTCATTTCGCTATAGCCCAGTTGGAAAAAAGGCATCCAAAAGTCGTCATCGTAACGCAGAATATCGACGGCATGCACCAGCGGGCAGGCAGTGAAAACGTCGTGGAACTGCACGGCAACCTCTGGCGTCTCAGATGTCCCATGCACGGCATTACTGAGGATATTGGCGAAAAATATAAAAGCTACAAGTGCGAACATTGCGGCAACTGGCTTCGGCCCGATATAGTATGGTTTCGCGACATGCTGGACGAATATAACATGAGTCAGGCCATCTTCGCCCTCCGGAAATGCGATCTGTTCATCAGTATAGGTACCTCCGGTGTCGTCTATCCGGCGGCAGGTTTTCCGAAGATCGCAAAAGAATTCGGTGCGAAATGTATCGAGATAAACCCGGAACAGACAGAGATGTCCTTCATGTATGACATAAGCATTCAATCAACAGCGGGCAAAGCACTGCCCCGCCTCTTTCACCTTACGTAAAAGCTAAACAAAAAATATCATCATGACTGAATTATCTGAAACCACAGGAAGTTTTGACACCCCAAAAATCTTCTACCGCAAATATCAGGCCGCCCCTGAACGGGCCCGAATTGTAATCACCCATGGCCTTGGTGAACATTCCGGCCGTTATGGCAATGTTGTCAGAAGTCTTCTCCCGAAGGGCATAACCATCTGGGCGCTGGATCATCGCGGTCACGGACAAAGCGAGGGGCCCAGAGGGCATATATTGAGCTTTGGCGAGTACATTGACGAGCTTTATACACTGGTTCAAATGTCCAGGGAAGGCCTTCCTGAAGGCATGAAATGTTTCCTCCTGGGGCATAGCATGGGCGGGCTCATTGCCCTCAATTTCGCACTTCGCTATCCTGACATGATCGGCGGCGTGATTGTTTCTTCACCATCTCTGGGGTTAAAGGCGAAGGTGCCTGTTATCAAGGGCGCCCTGGGGATGATTATGTCCTCCATCTGGCCCGGCTTGACTCTTGGCAATGAACTGGACGCATCAAAAATCAGCCATGACGAAGAAGTAGTCCGTGCCTATCTGAATGATCCGCTTGTCCACGACCGGATAAGTGCCCGCTGGTTCACCGAGTTCTTATCGACCATGTCGGCAGTGAATAGTCTGGCCTCGGAAATGGAAGTCCCCATACTTATGCAGGTGGCCGGCGATGACTATCTGGTCGACGCGAATACCTCAAAAGCTTTTTTCGAAAAATTGATCCTGAAAGATAAGGCCCTCTATATCTACGATGGTCTATATCATGAAATCTACAATGAAAGGGAAGAGCAAAGATCCAGGGTACTGACCGACCTTGAAAACTGGCTGGAGAACCACATCAATTCAAAACTCAGCATTCAAAATTAAAAATTTTATTTTTCACCTTGTTCCTTTCTCCTTTGTCATTCCCGACCCGATCGGGAATCCATCTCTAAATCTGTAGGGCAAGGCTTTAGCCTTGCGCAGACTGCTATCATGTTACTTCCAAATTGAGGTGAAATAAAAACGGCAACCTGCACATTCAGGTCGAATATACACAAATTTTCATAATCTTTGAATCCTTGATCAAACAGCCAGTTTCCCTTGACATTATAAGGTTTTCTGCTAAGTATGTTAAAGCTTTAACAAAAGAATAAAGGATGCCATGTATTAAACAACAAATGATCTTTTCTTCATAAATACGTGAAGGTTCTAAAGATGGCAGATAATCACAAAAACCCCGTATCTCTTAAACAGAGGCGGGGTTTTATTTTCTTCTCATAATGAAGTCGATTATGGCGGAAGTATTCTTCATCTTGTTCAATAATATAAGAAATTAAAAGAGAAGAGGGAAAAGTGGCAAAAAATAACAACGGTGCGAATCTTGGGTTTGAAAACCAGTTATGGGCGGCGGCGGATAAGCTCCGGGGACATATGGATGCCTCGGAGTACAAACATGTTGTCCTTGGATTGATCTTTTTGAAATATATCTCCGATACCTTCCAGGCCAAATATAAGAAACTGGAGGAGACCAGAGAGACGGAATACACCGACCCGGAAGACCGTGATGAATATGCCGCCGCCAATGTCTTCTGGGTGCCCAAAGAAGCCCGCTGGGAAGCCCTTAGGGTGGGGGCGAAGCAGCCTGCCATCGGCAAGCTCGTCGATGACGCTATGGTTGCCATCGAAAAGGAAAATCCCTTCCTCAAAAACGTTTTGCCCAAGGACTATGCACGTCCCGCCCTTGACAAATATCGTCTGGGCGAGCTTATCGACATCGTAAGCACAATAGGCCTCGGCGACGACGCGTCCCGCTCACAAGACATCCTGGGCCGTGTTTACGAATACTTTCTCGGAAAATTTGCCACCGCCGAAGGTAAAGGGGGCGGTGAATTTTATACGCCCCAATGCGTCGTCAAACTCCTTGTTCAAATGATCGAACCCTATAAAGGTCGTATTTATGATCCCTGCTGCGGTTCGGGAGGCATGTTCGTACAGAGTGAACGGTTTGTCAAAGAGCACGGCGGCAGGCGCGGCGATATCTCCATCTACGGGCAGGAGTCGAACGCAACAACCTGGAAGCTTGCCAAAATGAACCTGGCCATCCGCGGCATCGATCCCAATCTTGGCTTACAACAGGCGGACAGTTTCAGCAACGATCTGCACAAAGATCTCAGGGCCGACTTTCTCCTTGCCAATCCCCCCTTCAATATGAGCGACTGGGGCGGCGAGCGGCTCAAGGACGATGTTCGCTGGAAATTCGGAGTGCCGCCGGTAAACAACGCAAACTACGCATGGATTCAGCATTTCATCCACCACCTCTCTCCGACGGGGATTTCCGGGTTTGTCATGGCCAACGGTTCCATGTCCACCAATACGGCAAGCGAAGGCGAAATCCGAAAAAGCATCATCGAGGGGGACTTCGTGGATTGTATGATCGCCCTTCCGGGGCAGCTTTTTTATACGACCCAGATTCCCGTCTGTCTCTGGTTTGTCTCCCGGAACAAGAAAAACGGCAGATTCCGCAACCGATGCGGTCAGACCCTCTTTATCGATGCCCGAAAGATGGGAACTCTTATAGACCGGGTTCACCGTGAACTTTCCGATGACGAGATCAACCGGATCGCCGGAACCTACCATGCCTGGCGAGGTGAACCGATAACCCCCTCTACCCCTGTGGGAGAGGGTGGGGGTGAGGGGTACAAAGATATCCCCGGGTTCTGCAAGTCGATCGAAACGAAAGAAATTAGAGACCACGGCTATGTTCTTACCCCTGGCCGCTATGTCGGCGCGGAAGAGGTGGCGGATGACGGCGAACCGCTCGAAGAAAAAATGACCCGACTCACGATACAATTAAAAGAACAGTTCTCTGAGTCATGCCGGCTGGAAGCAATAATTGCAAAAAACTTGAAAGGTCTTGGTTATGAAATTTGATCCGAAAAAGCCATGTAACGATCTTCCGTTGCTTCCGCCAAAGGCGGATATTGAGACAAAAGAGGTGCTCAAGAAAGCAATTACGGCAACGCGTGCACTGGCGGAACTCAAGGGGCTTGGCGAGACGATTCCCAACCAAGCCATTCTTGTAAATTCCCTCACTCTTCAAGAGGCCAAAGTAAGTTCAGAGATTGAAAATGTCATTACGACTAATGATGCACTTTTTAGGGCATTTACCGCCAGTACCACCAATATTGATTCCGCTACCAAAGAGGTTTTGAGATATCGGGAGGCGTTGTGGAAAGGATTTAACGCTCTTAAGGGGCGTCAGGTTCTGACAACAAATCTTTTTGTGGATATTGTCAGGACAATCAAAAAAAATCAGGCCGGCATTCGAAATATCCCCGGAACAGCCGTCGCAAACGGTGTAACCGGCGAGGTGATTTTTACTCCGCCTGAAGGTGAATCGGTTATCCGAGACAAATTAAAGAATCTCGAAGACTTTATTCATGCTGAAGACTCCATAGATCCGCTAATCAAATTAGCTGTTATCCATTATCAGTTTGAATCAATTCACCCTTTTTTAGATGGCAATGGCAGGACAGGGAGAATTATCAACATTCTTTACCTTGTGTTCAGTGGCCTTCTGGAACTGCCGATTTTATATTTGAGCAAATATATCATTGAAAACAAGGGCGAGTACTACAAACTTTTGCGGCGGGTCACGGAACATGCCGATTGGGAACCATGGATTCTTTATATGCTTAATGCTGTGGAGGACACGGCTCTGTTTACTAGAGAGAGGATTTTTGCGATCCGGGATCTGATGGAAAAAACACGCCTTGTCGCCAAGGAAAAGTTGCCTGGTCGTGTTTATTCCAAGGAACTCATCGAGCTTCTGTTCCAGCAGCCATACTGTAAAATTGCGTTTCTTGTGGATAAGGGAATCGCTTCACGTAATATTGCCAGCAATTACCTCAATGAACTAACCAAGATCAGCATTTTAAAAAAGGAAAAAATCGGAAATGAATTTGTGTTCCTTAATATACCGTTGTATGAACTGCTTACAAAATAATAAGGGATACACCGGATCAGTGCATACCACGGAAGAGAGCACTAATATAGTTATAATCAGTGCATACCGAAAAGTCATGCACTGATTTAGTGCATTGATGAACACGTTATAGAAACATGTCCATGGCATGGACATGTTTGATTGTGCGAGCTTCAATAAACGGCAATGATTCATGGCGGAGCTGATCAGCTCGAAGCCACCATCAAGAAGAACTTAGAGGTTCTGGATTATGGTGAGTGATTGGACATCTACAACTGTTGGCTCCTTCTGCCCATTTGCATACGGGAAAGGACTGCCTGAGAAGAAACGCAACATGAATGGAAATATCAAGGTCTATGGTTCCAATGGTCCAGTGGGAGTGCACGATCAGCCATTGGTAGACGAGTCTGGGATTGTCGTTGGCCGAAAAGGCACCGTCGGAGCCGTTCATTTTGCCCCTGAGCCATTTTGGCCAATTGATACCACTTTTTATATAGTCGGTAAAGCTGACAGAGATCTTAGCTTCACGTATTACTTGCTCAAGTCAATTGGATTAGAACACATGAACGCAGATAGTGCTGTCCCCGGTCTGAATCGCGATGCAGCACATGCACGACCAATACTTGTTCCAGAACACCCTGAACAACGCGCTATAGCCCATATCCTCGGATCGCTGGACGACAAAATCGAACTGAACCGCAAGATGAATGAAACACTGGAGGCAATGGCCCGCACCATCTTCAAGAGCTGGTTTATCGATTTCGATCCCGTCCGCGCCAAAGCCGAAGGCCGCGACCCCGGTCTTCCCAAAGAAATCGCCAACATCTTCCCCGACAGCTTCGAGGATTCGGAACTTGGAGAGATTCCGAAAGGATGGGAAGTCGGAGCCATTGCAGATTTGGCGAATGTGACAAGTGGAAAAAGACCGCAGAAAAGGTCAAAAGAGAAAACGGGAGAATTTACCATACCTTTGTATGGCGGCGGCGGCATTATGGCTTATGTCTCAACACCGATGATTTCAGAACCATTTTTACTGACAGGACGTGTTGGAACCCTGGGAAAAATATTTCGCATTACAGAAGAATGTTGGCCGTCAGATAATACGCTTTTATTGTTTCCTTTGTGTAATTCCTATTTGGAATATCTTTATTTTATCCTCCATAGAATCGATTTTGATTCATTAAACAGAGGTTCGACACAGCCGCTCGTAACCCAGACAGACATTAAGAATCAAAGAGTAGTTATTCCAAATGAGAATATTTTAAGATTTTATTGGCAACAAGTGCATCCAATGTTCGAGCGAATTGATAAGAATGATAAAGAGACCGCCACCCTTGCCTCTCTTCGCGACACACTACTCCCCAAACTCATTTCGGGCGAACTGCGAGTTCCGGATACGGAAAAATTCGTAGAGGAGGGGCTGGCCCATGACCAATAATAGCAAACAACTCAGCAATCCTTTTTCGACCGGTGGCGGTGGTGGACAATTCGAGGCACATGTGCAGGCGTCTTTTGTCGTGCTCATGCTTACTGGCGGGTTTGTACCTTGTATGCCTTGCTGGCCTATCAGCAAGATAAAGCTACAAGGGAAATTTGCCGGATATGATACCGATGATCTTGTCGTTTTTGTCGAGAAGCCAGGTAGTAACCAGAAGCGGAAGATTCTTGGTCAGATCAAGCATTCCATCAGCATCACTGAAAATGACAAAGTTTTCGGCGAGGTCATTCAGGCCGCATGGAACGACTTTAACAATACCAGTCTGTTTTCCAGAGGCAAAGATGCCATTGCCCTTATCACCGGCCCATTGAGCGCAACGGATGTCAACGATGTGCGTACCATTCTTGAATGGGCAAGGTACTCGGAAAACGCTGACGAATTTATCAAAAAAGTAGAACTGACTCATTTCAGCAGCCAGAGAAAACAAAACAAGTTACAAACCTTCAAAACAAATCTGAAAAATGCTAATGGTGGCAATCCTGTTTCAGACGAAATTCTTTTTGAATTCCTGAAACATTTTCACCTTCTTGGCTATGACTTAGATATCAAGGCCGGAGTCACTTTATCGCTACTTCATTCTCTGATTGGTCAATATTCACAGGAGAATGCACAGTCGTTGTGGTCTCGACTTGTCGATGAGGTGCAATCTGCCAACAAGAACGCGGGCACCATTTCACCAGAAAGCCTTCCCGATGATTTACATACCGCCTTCAAGCAACGGGTCTATGAGGTCATCCCTCACGAGTTTTCATCTGGTCAGTTGCCGTCAGCCAAGCCAAATTGGAATCAGTACCCATACGCTTCTGATCTGGTGATTGCCAATCTTCTTGGCGCATGGAATGAGAAAAACGCAGCCGATCTTGAAGTCGTTTGTCAACTCGCCAATGAGGAGTTTGGTTCTTGGATTCCCAAAATCAGGGAGATACTACAACAACCAGAAAGTCCAGTTTCCCTGAAAAACGGTAGGTGGCGTGTTACTGACCGGAAAAGCTTATGGCAGGCTTTAGGTACAAGGCTCTTTGATGATAATTTGGACAACTTGAAGCAGTGTGTTGTCACCGTCTTGTCAGAGCGCGATCCCCAGTTTGAATTATCTCCCGAAGAACGCTATGCCGCTATCATTCATGGGAAGGCATTGAAGCATTCACCAGAACTTCGGAAGGGTCTGGCTGAAAGTCTGACACTTCTTGGTACCCAACCCGACGATTTGAATAACTGCTCACAAAATAAGCCAGAAACTATTGCCGTTCTTGCTATTCGAGAAATCTTTGAGAATGCGGATTGGGTATTGTGGGGCAGCTTGAATAATCTGCTCTCGGTTTTGGCTGAATCATCCCCTGATGAGTTTTTGAACGCGGTTGAAAATGCGTTGCAGCAAACTCCCTGCCCGTTTGACGAGCTATTCTCACAAGAAGGCGATGGCATCACCGGCAGAAATTACCTTACCGGCTTGCTTTGGGCGTTGGAAACTCTCGCATGGGATGAGAAATTCTTGGTTAGAGTGTGTGTGATTCTTGGTGATCTATCCACCCTTGACCCTGGTGGCAACTGGGCCAACCGTCCGACCAATTCCCTCACGACGATTTTGCTTCCGTGGCTTCCTCAAACCACGGCGTCTATCAATAAGCGCAAGGTTGCGCTGCAAACTCTTCAAAAGGAGGTTCCGGCAGTTGCATGGAAGCTCTTGCTCAGCCTACTGCCAAACCAGCACCAGATGTCAATGGGTGCTCATAAGCCTTCATGGCGTAATACCATTCCCGATGATTGGGTAAAGGGCGTGACTCAAAAGGAGTATTGGGAGCAGGTTACCTTTTACGCTGAACTGGCGGCTTCGATGGCAAGCCATGACATGGAAAAGCTGCATAAGCTTGTTGGTCATCTCGACAACTTGCCTCAGCCTTCTTTCGACAAAGTTCTGGAACACCTGTCATCGGAAGCTGTATGCAGCAAACCAGAAGATGAACGTCTGGCACTTTGGACTGGACTGACTAAGTTTGCCTTAAAGCACAGACGCTTTTCCGATGCAAAATGGGCACTGAGTTCTGACATCATTTCAAAAATCGAGAATGTTGCCGCAAAACTTGCCCCTACCAATCCATTAAACCTTCATCGCAGGTTGTTTAGCGGTCGTGACTTCGATCTCTACGAAGAAAAAGGAAACTGGGAAGAACAGCGGCGGAAGCTCGATGAACGCCGTCAGCAGGCAATAAAAGATATCTTGGCCTATGGCGGAACGGATGCGGTAACCTGGTTTGCCGAATCTGTTAAGTTGCCTTTTCATGTCGGTCATTCCCTTGGTGTAATCGCCGAGCCAGAAATTGATAAAAGGATACTTCCAGCACTGCTGGAAACAGATAATAAGAAACTCGCACAATTCACAAGCGGCTATATTTGGAGTCGCCGAAATAGCAATGGTTGGGCATGGGTCGATGGACTGGATAGATCGGGTTGGTCAGTCTCACAGATCGGCCAGTTTTTAAGCTATCTGCCCTTTACAGAGGAGGCTTGGTTTCGTGCGGGAGCGTGGCTTGGAGGGTCTGAAAATGAATATTGGAGTAGAACAAGTGCGAATCCTTATCAGCCAGATGGCAACCTTGAGGATGCCATTGATAAACTGCTGGAAAATGAAAGGCCCAATGTTGCGATCAGCTGCCTGAATAGAATGCTCTATAACAAACAGCCGTTGGATAAGTCGCAAAGCGTGAAGGCTCTTCTTTCTGCGGTATCTTCCAAAGAACCTTCATACGCGATGGACACATATGACATTGTTGAAATAATAAAGGCCTTACAAGATGATCCTGACACTGATCCCGAAGATCTTTTCCGGGTTGAGTGGGCATACCTGCCCTTACTGGATCGATATCATGGCGCTTCGCCGGAGTTGTTGGAAAATCGACTCGCTTCTGACACAGCATTTTTCTGTGAGGTTATACGTCTTGTTTATCGTTCAAAAAAGAAGGGCAAATCCGAGAAAGAGCCAAACGAGCAGGAAAAATCCATTGCTACAAATGCGTGGAGACTCCTTCATGAATGGCGCACCCCACCAGGCATGCAGCCTGATGGCATTTTTTCGGGGGAGAAATTTACACAGTGGTTTGAACATACCAAGAAGGCGTGTGCTGAATCCGGGCATCTTGAAGTAGCCTTGACACATGTAGGACAAGTTCTAATTTATTGTCCACCTGATCTGCAAGGATTATGGATAGATCAAACCGTTGCCAATGCACTCAATGCAAAGGATGCCGAGGAAATGCGAAACGGTTTCCGTACTGCAATTTTCAATTCTCGTGGGGTTCACTGGGTCGACCCAACTGGAAAACCAGAACGAGAGCTTGCCGAACAGTATAGACAAAAAGCCAATGAGGTTGAGAACGCTGGATATCAGCGTTTCGCAGTCACGCTTAGGAGCTTGTCAGAATCTTACAACCATGATGCGGATCGAATTATCGCCGAACATAAGGAGGAAGACAACGCCAGCAATAACGAGGAGAGGTCCAATGAATGATAACGTCTCCAGCATCACCGAAAATACCCTCGAACAAACCACCCTTGATTGGGTCGAATCCTTGGGTTGGCAGACCGCTTTCGGTCCCGACATCAGTCCGAACCTGCTGGTACCGGACATGGCACGGCAGACGGGTTCCCACGGGGCAGGTAAACACGCAGACAGGGAGGCTGGCGTATGAACAGCGAAATTATATTCTACAGCACGCCGGATGGTGATAAGAAGATCGAGGTATTATTTCAGGATGAGAATTTTTGGTTGACGCAGAAGGATATTGCCCGGCTGTTCGGCGTTGAAGTACCCGCCATCAGCAAACATTTGGGGAACATCTACGAGACAGGAGAACTGGACAGGAAGTCAACTCTTTCCATTTTGGAAACAGTTCGCCAAGAGAGCAGTCGCAGCGTAAAGCGGAAGCTGGAATATTACAACCTCGACGCCATTATTGCTACGGGCTATCGGGTCAACAGCTATCAGGCCACCCAGTTTCGCATCTGGGCGACCAAAACCTTGAAAGAGTTTATCATCAAGGGTTTTGTGCTGGATGATGAACGGCTCAAGCAGGGAAAGTGCTTTGGTAAGGATTATTTCGATGAACTCCTTGAACGTATCCGGGAGATTCGAGCCAGTGAACGACGTTTCTATCAAAAGATCACCGACATTTACGCGCTTGCGGCCGATTACGACGAAGATGCGCCCATCACCAAGGATTTTTTTGCCACAGTGCAGAACAAGCTCCATTGGGCCATTACCGGCAAGACCGCCGCTGAAATCATCTATGCCTCGGCCGATGCAGGGAAAATACACATGGGTTTGACCAGTTGGAAACAGGCGCCTGACGGCAAGATAATGAAATCGGATGTTTCCGTCGCTAAAAACTATTTAAACGAGGCGCACATCAAAGAATTGAACCGCATTGTTTCCGCCTATCTTGACCTTGCGGAAAATCGGGCTGAACGGCAAATGTTGATGAAAATGGAAGATTGGATCCAGTTCCTTCACAAATTTCTGGAACTTTCCAACTATCCCATTCTTCAAGATAAGGGCAAAGCGAGCGCGATAGAGGCCAAACTCAAAGCCGAACAGGAATATGACACCTATCGCAAGCGACAGGACCGGGAGTTCATTTCAGACTTTGACAGGGAAGTCAAACGGATTCAGGGCAAGCACAAGCAAGAGGGTGACGATGAGTAAAACTTCCGAAAACACCCTTGAACAAACCACCCTCGACTGGTTTGAATCCCTTGGATGGCAAACCGCTTTCGGTCCCAACATCAGTCCGGACGGCCTTTCCTGTGAGCGGAAGGATTATGATCATGTCGTACTGGAAGACCGACTGCGAACCACACTCCATGATATTAATCCGAATATACCGTACAGTGCGCTTGATGATGCCCTTCGTAAAATCACACGCACCGAAAGTCCCAGCCTGATTGAAAACAACCGGCGGTTTCACCGGTTTCTGACCGACGGGGTGGACGTTTCCTATATGGACGATGGCCGCGAGGTCTTCGATAAAGTATGGCTTCTCGATTTAGCGGATCTGGAAAATAACGACTGGCTTGTGGTCAACCAGTTTACCGTGGTTGAGAATCGAATAAACCGCAGGCCCGATCTGGTGGTCTTTGTTAATGGGCTACCCCTGGCGGTGGTGGAATTGAAAAATCCCGCCGACGAAAAGGCGACAATCCGGCAGGCCTTTAACCAGTTCCAGACGTATAAGCAGGATATACCCACACTTTTTGCGTACAACGAACTCTTAATCGTCTCCGACGGTCTTGAGGCGCGGTGCGGCTCCATTACCAGCGGCTGGGACCGCTTCATGCCCTGGCGCACCGTTGACGGTACGGAAGTTGTTCCGAAGGGCTTGGTAGAACTGGAAGTGCTTATCAAGGGAATTTTTGACAAGCGTCGTCTCCTTGACCTGCTCCTCAACTTTATCGTCTTTGAAGACGATGGGAGTGTTATCGTTAAAAAAGTTGCCGCCTATCACCAATATCATGCCGTCAACAAGGCCGTGGAATGCACCTTGTCGGCCTGTGGTATTACAGCCAAATCAGGACAATTATATGCCGATTTTCCCGTCCACGATGAATTGAATCCTTTTGAGATATAGGAAGCTGCCGCGCCGGGCTGGACGACATCAACTCACTTCGGCGGCCGCCGCATCGGTGTCATATGGCATACTCAGGGAAGCGGCAAAAGTCTTTCCATGGCCTTTCTTGCCGGCAAAGTCATCCGTCATCCGGCAATGAAAAACCCGACCATCGTCGTCATCACCGACCGCAACGATCTGGACGAGCAGCTCTTCGGGACCTTTTCCCGGTGCAGGGATCTCATGCGTCAGACACCAGTACAGGCTGAATCCAGACCCCATCTTCGGACACTTTTGAACATTCCCGCCGGAGGTGTTGTGTTCACCACGATTCAGAAGTTCATGCCCGAAGAGAAAGGGGATCGGTATCCGAAGTTATCCGATCGAGAGAATATCGTGGTAATTGCCGATGAAGCCCACCGCAGCCAGTATGACTTTATCGACGGATATGCCCGCCACATGCACGACGCCTTGCCCAAGGCATCATTCATCGGCTTTACCGCCACGCCGATTGAACGGGATGACCGGAGCACGCCTGCGGTTTTCGGTGATTACATAGATACCTACGATATGCTTCGGTCCATTGAAGACAAGGCAACTGTGCCCATCTATTACGAAGGAAGGCTTGCAAAAACAGAACTCGATAAGGATGAGTGGCCTGCAATCGATCCGGAATTTGAAGAAATTACCGAGGGAGAAGAAGAAACGGCAAAACAGCGTCTGCGCACCAAGTGGGCTGCCCTTGAGGCAATGGTGGGAACGGAAAAACGGATTGCCCTTGTGGCGGAAGACCTCGTGAGACATGCCGAGGAGCGGCAGAGCGTCATGAAGGGAAAGGTGCTCATCGTATGCATGAGCCGCCGCATCTGTGTAGATATGTATAACGCGATTGTAAAGTTACGACCTGAATGGCACGGTGGTGACGACGATAAAGGAATTGTCAAAATTGTCATGTCGGGCGCGGCATCGGATAAGCTCGAATGGCAACCTCATATTCGCAATAAGGCCCGGCGTGAAACATTGGCCAAGCGGTTTAAAAATGCTGAAGACCATCTTGCTGTGGTTATTGTCCGCGACATGTGGCTTACGGGATTTGACTGTCCGTCCATGCATACCATGTATGTGGATAAGCCGATGCGGGGGCATGGATTAATGCAGGCAATCGCGCGGGTCAATCGTGTTTTTAAAGATAAACCGGGCGGGTTGGTGGTCGACTATATCGGACTTGCCTATCAACTGAAGCGTGCATTGGCCGATTATACTGAAGCTGGCGGTCGTGGAAAAGCGACATTTGATCAGGAAGAGGCCGTCGCTGTGATGCTTGAGAAATATGATATTGTGGTCACGATGTACCATGGTTTTGACTATATATCGCTCATTAATGCAACACCGGCGGAACGGCTTTCCGGCATTGCTGCGGCCATGGAACATATTTTTCAAATCGAAGAAGGCAAGACGCGCTATCTCGAATCGGTGACGGCGTTATCGAAGGCCTTTGCACTTGCTGTTCCCCATGAAAAGGCTCTTAAAATCCGGGATGAGGTTGGATTTTTTCAGGAAGTGCGAAGCGCCTTGGCAAAAGCAACCGTCGAGGGTGAAGGTAAAACGCAGGAAGAAATGGATACGGCAATCCAACAGTTAGTGTCACGGGCTGTCATTTCCGATGAAGTTGTCGATATCTTTGCATCGGTGGGACTGAAAAAGCCTGACATTTCTATTCTATCTGATGAATTTCTTGAAGAAGTCAGACAACTGCCTCATAAAAATCTGGCCGTGGAAGTGTTGAGGAAACTTCTCAATGACGAAATTAAAGCCCGGTCAAGGAAGAACGTTGTTCAAGCACGTTCATTTTCCGAGATGCTTGAGGAAGCGATTATTAAGTATCAGAATAGGGCCATAGAGGCGGCGCAGGTCATCGAAGAATTAATAACCCTTGCCAGAGAGATGCGCAAGGCGCAAAAACGCGGCGAAGAACTTAACCTCAATGAAGACGAAATCGCCTTTTACGATGCACTGGGCGTCAATGACAGCGCAGTAAAGATATTAGGTGATGATATCCTAAAGACGATTGCCCACGAATTAGTGACGGCCGTTCGCAGAAATGTCTCCGTTGACTGGACAGTACGAGAAAATGCGAGGGCACAGATTCGGGTAATCGTCAGACGCATTTTGAGAAAATACGGCTATCCGCCCGATAAGCAGGAAAAGGCAACACAGACTGTATTGGAGCAGGCAGAAGTTTTGTGCAAGGAATGGGTGACCACATAATGAAGAGGCAAATATCCGTTCAAATTACGATGGAGTTATCAATGTCCGACAGAGATGCGTTGGTATTCAGGCAATAAATTAAAGTGATGAGAACAGGATAAGAAATAGAAGGGAGGTTATGATGACAAAAAATAATACAAAGAATTTGAAAGACAAGACTAAAAAGGCCCTTCACAGATTGAGAACAACTAATCATATTGAAATGTCTAATAGATGATTTTGTGCAGCCACATTACTGGGATTCTATTGATTATATGCGTCATAGATATGGGGGGATTTAGGATTGATAGATTGCAGTAAAACGTCTGTATTGACTTTTTGAAAATATCGATAGGGGAAATGATATCTGTGGGACGTCCGAGCCTATGTGATCCTCATAATATTAAGCTTCGTAACATAATAGACATGGGATTAACCTTCTCTGCCATGATACGACTATTTAAAAAAGAAACAAAAGGAAAGCTTCATGAAAGAATCATGGAGGACGCGAAGAAGATCTTCGATGCGAAATCAATAGAGGACTTCAATAGCATTCATTCCATTTTTTGTAAGTGGGGTGTTGAGAATGTTCTACTAGCCGAAAGAAAGAAGAATGAAAAAGTTATAAAGAAAGAAGGCCCTGCAAGCTATGGTCAAATTGCCAAGACATTTGATGTAGTCATGAAAGTTGTTATTTATTATTCACGATTGCCAGATTTTGAGACTTCAGAAAAAATATTGCCATGGTTGAATCCTGCAGTTGACACTCAAATGATGAAAATGCTTAAGAAGCATTATAAAAAACAAAATCCTCTGTTGATAAAGAACATTTCTCCTTGGCCCATAACTGTGGAAGAAGTATGCGAAGTAAAGTATCAGCAAATTCAGGATCTTGTTCGCAAATTCATTAACGATGAGCATAATGGGGATATCATACCAGTCCAATTTGATGATATTTATTGGAATCAGTTGAATCGTTAAATCAGTCTTATATTTACTGCCCCAGGTCTTTTGAACAGTTCATAAAACCGGATCATGAAGACCTGCAAAAGATGTTTCAGGGAATTTGATAAAGAAGATGTCCTGGATGTCAGCCCTGCAATGGAGTTGGCGGATTATTTGGATTCCCGTTTCCACGGGAATGACAAAGAGGATCGCGGGAATGACAGAGGGGAAACGGATATTGGTATTGAGGATATCAATGTCCTGTGTCCTCTATGCAGGGAGGAGGTTGGAGTAATGAACCTGCTGGGGTTTGGGGAGTAGGGTAGGGAAGATTGCCACGTCGCCCGCCTGTGCTAAAAAGGGAACGTTTCTCTTTTTAGCACGGACAAACAAGTTTGTCCATGGCACCCGCCGTTCTGGTAAGGAAACGGCGGGTGGTATAATTATGGCAAAAGAGAAAATTACAAGAAGGCAAAAAGACGTATCCCGGCTGCTGAGAGAGAAGAAGCTTGAAGAAAAAGCAGCACATCAACTCTTTAGCTGTTTGAAAAAGTGATAATTGTTGTGAAAATTCCCCTTTATGAAAGTTCGGCTAATAATTTCCTCGCTCCGCTACGCAAAATGTCTGTAATGGGATCATCAACAAAAGTCTCTGGCTTTTTCAGTTCAATTACGCTATCTGTATGTGTATCATTTCTTTTTGATGTTTAAAAGTGCCCGGGGATTTATTCGCATGGCCCCGGAAGGATACACCACCTAATATCTCAAACACAACTTTTGGTTATATCTCCAGAGAACATATGAAAACTGTCAAATACAACAAATACTTGCAGGAAACATCAAAGAATTACAGGTATATAAGGTTCGGCAAACTTGATCATACAGAAGAAAAGAAAAGGGAGGACATAGACTATACCCTGAAAGATGCCCTGACAATTATAAAACCCTATGTCAAGGTCAGGCTGAACGAACAGTTCAAGGTCGTCATACCGATCGCGCTATACCTCCTGTTGTTTCAGCTCGTTGTAATGAAGCAGACTGTTACGGGAGGACAGGAGTGAGCGACGATTTGAATTTCAAGAGGAAGTTCCTCGTATCTTTTTGTTTGGCCTTTGCGGTGCTGAGTATTGGCTCTGTTGGGTTCTGGCTCGTGGGTGGTGGGAAATATACCCTGTTTGACTGCGTATATATGACCGTTATCACTGTCTCCACCGTGGGCTACGGAGAGGTGATTGATCTTACGGATAATCCCGGAGGCAGGGCGTTCGCCATGTTCATGATCTTCGCTGGCATGGGTATAATCGTCTACTTTGTCTCAAACGTCACGGCCTTCTTTGTTGACGTGGATTTGAAGGAGAAGTTCTGGAGGAAGAGAATGAAGAAGCTGATACAGGAGATGAAGGATCACTATATAGTCTGCGGCACAGGCACCACGGGTATGCACGTGGTGGAGGAGTTCCATCGTACGGGGCGGCCAGTTGTGGCAGTGGATATAGATGCACAGAAGATGGATATGCTTAGGGAGCGTTATGAGAATGTGGGCCTTATCGTGGGCGATGCCTCCGAGAACGACATTCTGGCAGAGGCCGGCATTGAGCAGGCCAGCGGTGTGGTCGTTGCCACGACCAGCGACAAGGACAATCTCCTTATCACCGTGTCGGCTCGCCAGTTGAACCCCTCAGTGCGTATCGTTGCTCGCTGTAGCGACATTAAGTATATGGAGAAGCTCCGTCGCTCTGGTGCTGATACGGTGGTTTCGTCCAACTTTATAGGTGGTATGCGCCTGGCCTCTGAGATGGTACGTCCCAAGGTCACTACCTTTCTTGACCGTATGCTCCGTGACCAGGATAAAACGCTTCGTGTCGAGGAGATATCGCTGCCGGAGGGATCTCCGCTTACGGGGCTGACATTGTCCGCCTTCCGAAAGCATGTTCTGGTGGTGGCTGTATACGCCATAGATGAGCAGTACGTGTTTAACCCACAAGATGATTATGTCGTGAAGGCTGGAGATACCGTGATTTTTATAGGCTCGCCTGAGGACAGGCAGCGGCTTTTGAGTTCTATGAATTGATAGAAATCGCCTTGGCGTCGCGATCGAATCGGAAAAAGAAGTCATAAACATCATGGTTTCCTCCGAGATGACAGACATGGTGTTCGAGGCATTATATCTGGCAGGAAAACTCGATACTCCCGGCATGGGAATAATATTCGTCGTGCTGGTCCTCCCGGTCTCATGATCAGCAGAAGTACGGATGGAGAGTTCATTGCCGGAATAGCAAACAGGACGGG
The DNA here is from genome assembly GCA_964523565.1 of uncultured Syntrophaceae bacterium. Classification (GTDB taxonomy): domain Bacteria; phylum Desulfobacterota; class Syntrophia; order Syntrophales; family UBA6807; genus CAZGAK01. The sequence continues at coordinate 46,394 of CAZGAK010000003.1, forward strand.
GTGGTACACCATGCGCGGCTCTTCATCAAAAGGTGGTCGCTCGGCGCTAAGCGGAATGATTCTCAAGTTAAAGGAAACGGGACTTGCAGCGCATATCGTAGACGGTCCGAGAGGGCCCGCGGGGGTTGTAAAACCCGGGGCGGTTCGTCTGGCATCCGCCGCGAATACGGCCACGGATATTTCGAGGATTAAAATTTGAGCCTGACGCAGAAATTGGGCAAAAGGGGACGTTATGCAAAGGTCTCAAAGAATGCATTGCATTTGAATCGGTATGGGTTCGGTGTAGCCGAGAGCCTCGATACCGGATTCGATATGTGGGTGCAGATTAAACGATTTGAAATTCATTAATTGTTTCTTGCTGTTCAACTGTTTGATGCCCCTTCTGTTTGATCCGATACCCGGGTCTCGTCGGATTCCTCTGTTTTATTCTTCTTGCTCTGTCGTCTCTCCATTTTTTCCATTGCTTTTCGCTTGCGCTCGAGTTCTTTTTGCCGCTTCATAAACGTATTTTGGCTTTTCTTTGCCATATTCCTCCTGTTTTCATCCGGACTGGCCCTAAAAAAATCCCCGGAAGCCTTTCACGGGCTCTGGGGACATGGACCAAAACCAATTTTATAAGTGCTGAGAATATAAGCTTGTCCGGCGATTATGTCAAGGATTAATCAGGTCGGGTATTTTGAATGAATAAAAAGGGTAGAATTTGAAGGCCCAATCTTTTTCTTTAACCGTATTCATTTATTCATAACAAAATTGACAAGTTCGTAAAAAGTCGGAGTTTTTGCCGTTTTATCATTCCCGACCTGATCGGGAATCTATAACTGCTTGTAATTACTGGATTCCCGCTTTCGCGGGAATGACATATTAGCGAGTTTTTGACTTTTTACGAAACCATCAAAATTAATTTGAAAGAAACGGGAAACCGCTATATCGGTATTCTTGAACGAAAAACAGTCAAATGACATATTCAGCTGTTGAATCTTGCGATAGGACCGTTTCTTAATGACGTCTCATTTACCAGCGGTGATTGCAAAATTATCGTCTTCCGTGTACCGCAGCATCGGCAATTTGACCTGATCTTTTTTTCGCGTCTGAGTCGATGTGACATTTTTTATATTTCTTGCCGCTGCCACACCAGCAGAGATCATTTCTGCCGAGTTTGAAATCTTCGCGGGAATTCCGGGGGGAATTCCGGGGGGGAATTCCGGGGGAATTCCGGGGGGGAATTCCGGGGGAATTCCGGGGACGCAATACTTAAATAATGTGAGTGAATATTTCAAGCAACAAGGAATGCTGATATTGAAGGAATGGTAATGAAGAAAAAGGAATTACAAGAACTTATCAAACAAGGCGAGGGTTATTTTGTTGAGTTCAAAAAGCAGGTGGGGGAAAGTCTCGACAGAGAAATGGTGGTGTTGAAGTCTATGATGACCGCGTTGAAATAACAAATCCGGCACAATGGGTCATTTTTCGGTTGCCATTTCCATCAAATCTTTATTCTTTTGTCCGAAACGCCTATATTTGAATCAGAATATTTCTTAATAAGGCAACTCGATAATGACACCGACACCACCTTCGATAAAATTTTTTCCCCAGGCATCTCGAAATAGATCTCGAGCCTGTGCTCCGGTGCAGTGACTGGGTGCAACCTTTCGAACACCCAATTCCTGAAGACGGGAAACAATATGCTTAATCTCACCGGGAGACATCGAGGAGAGGTGAAATCCGCCTATAATCATGTAAACATCGTCTTTATGTTGTTCTTTTGCCGCTTTTACAATATTGACAATGCCGGGATGAGCACAGCCCGTGATGATTGCCATACCCTTCGATGTCTTCACTATCAAGGTCTGTTCCTGAATCCCGAGTCCCATCTCTCCGGTTGTGTACACGTCTTTACACAGCTGTCTCGCTTTACTCACCTCCTCGATAGTCACACCCTTCCTCTTGGTAGCATGTTTAAAATGCGAGGGGAAAGATGCCGGTACATAAACCACCACATCATTTTTATGTTTTAAAAACTCGGTCAGCCCCCCGGCGTGATCACTGTGAATATGCGATAGAACAACGACATCGATACTTTCGGGATCGACGTTCATGCGCTTCATGTTGTGGAGTAAAATGCTTCCATCTTCTCCGGTATCAAACAACAGGGTTTTTTCATTACCCTTGACGAGACAGGCAAACCCCCAATCGGTTATGCAATCGGTCCTCCCGGAGACATTGTTATAAAGAACAGTAATCGTGGTAGACTGAGCACCGGCTTCAACGAGTCCCGATGGCATTATAACGCATACCACAAGGACCAATATAATAAAAAGCGCAGAGGTCCGGTCTTGCTTTTTGCCATTCCGCATACTGGAAACTATCCTGTTACCTCCCCGCCGATTCTCAGCTAATCACCCGATCAGCATGAAGATTGAAAGAAGGGGTTTTTTTTATTGAAAAGCTGAAATTATTTGAATCTGTTGTCTGCTTTTGTCTTATAAACATTGTTCACATTCTCTGAGAGCCATCCGATTTTATCAACGTGCCGGTGATCAAATTGCGGAACATAGGGTTTTATGTCCAGCAGGGGCGTTCCGTCGACGATGTCGACATCTTCGATATACAGAGTTGCTTCCTCGACTCTGGTGAGGCAAACAATAGAAAGCCCGATAGAATTCGGCCGTCGTGGTGCCCGCGTGGAAAAGATCCCCCGTGGCGTATCATCCAGAAAGGGTTTAACTTGCAGTAAAGGACCATTTGAGAGGTGAAAATGATACAGTAATATGATATGTGAAAAACCCTCGATATCTTTCAGGCCGTCTTTGTATTGCGGTTTCACCTCAGCCGTTCCGGCAATACCGTAAGACGCTGTTGGTTGAATCGGTATCCCTTCCATGTCCTTGAAAGGGGAATGAATAATGCCGATGGGTTTGTATATTATTTCTTTCATTTGTACTACCTTGTCATCGTTTTTCAGGAAATGTTGTGAAATTCAGTATGAGAAATAGGGTTTGTTTTATTCTATATCTAATAATTTTGCTTCCAGTTCTCTCATCGCTGGTATATGCGGTGGGTTATACAAAAGATAATTCTGAACGGGATAACGTATTCCCGTTTTCTGTGTTGCTTCAAGTCCTTCTGTGAGATCATTTACATACTTTGCCGGCAGGGAAAGGCACATTTCAGTGTCTCCCGTCGCAGCCAGCATACGTTCCCCGCGGCCGGGATTGGTAAAAGCAGGTTCCTGATTCCAGTATGGCAAGGCGGCGTGGAGACAGGAAAGCCCAATATGAGATCGCGATGTGATCGGTTTTCCATGGTTGTAAAACAGACCAGCCGCTAAACGGAACATTTGTGCAGGCATACCATAGATCATAACGAGATCCGGGGGCATGGGAGCTTTGTTAAGCGGGAACATCACAATACCCTTCACTTCTCCGGGAGTCCGGTATTCTACGTTTTCGGCCATTGATAAAGCCTGATCCTCTGTTTTCGTATACCCCATGCTCATGAAGAATCGAGACATATCCTTTATGTCCGGGATTCTTTTGAAACCAAATGCGGCCAGGCATGGTGTGCAGTTAATATCTTCTCCCATTGCGCCCACGACCCATCCCCATTTCCTTGCAATCGTGGTCCACTGGCATAACGACACCTTGATCTTGAACTTTGCGGGCCTCACAGCTTTTTCGGGAAATGGGTCGCCTTTTTTGATAATCTTGACACCTATCGGAAACGATTGAGGCATTATTGTCTTTAAAATCGTGTCATAGCATTTTTGATAATCCATCCTTTATCTCCTCTCTTTTTCTTTTATCTGTTAAATAGAGATCTTTTCCCCTTTTCAAAACTATTACAGCATACTCAATATTTGTCAACAGCTGACTTCACAAGTTAGAGTATTGCAAGGTGGGGTGAGTGGGGGGTGAATGGGGAGCAAATTCGGCGCAGCCCGTTAGGCGGTTTGGAAAAATATTGACTGATCAAATCAATATCTGTACCGTATGCCTGTACGTGAAATTTGGTGGAGGATATATGTCAATTCAGACAACATATCAAAAATCCGGGTTGACATGTTAATATTATGGGGGGGTAAAGATCGCGTAATGCATGTGTCATGTACAAAATTTATAATTTCTGGATAAGATTTAGATCAGGAAATGACGAAAAGGGGCTGATATCGGTGTTGAAGATATCAATGGCCTTTACCGGCAATGTAACAGAGAAGGTAACAGAGTTAAAAAAGGAGGAAAACTCATGGCGCTGAATATGGATGCGATTGGAAAGAAGATTGGCCCAATTACCAGGGAGTACACATGGAGAGATGTTATCCTCTATGCCCTTGCTGTTGGTTCCGGTTCTTCCGAGCTTGAATACTGTTATGAAAAAAACCTGAAGATCATACCAACTTTTTCACTGGCAACAACCTTCGATTTTTTCTGGCACATTGCAAAAGAGTCAAATATAAATGTGGCCGGTATTCTTCATGGAGAGCAGGAATTGATCTTTCATGCTGTCATCCCCTCTGAAGGAACACTGATTACCGAAGGGGCGATAACCCATTACTATGACAAGGGCAAGGACAAGGGTGCCCTTGTAATTGCAGAATGTGATACCTTCCATTCAAATGGCGCAAAGCTGTTCACCAGCATCTGTAATATTTTCGCTCGTTTTGATGGCGGATTCGGAAGCGGGGAGGCACCTAAAAATGTTGTCACTTTTCCGGAGAGTGAACCCGATTTTGTCGTGGATGCACGACCTTCCTCTGACCAAAACCTTTTGTATCGGCTTACCGGTGATTTTTTCAAACTGCACGTAGATCCAGAATTTGCCAGAAATTCCGGTTTTGAAAAGCCCATCATGCATGGGGCCTGTGTCATGGGATATGGCTGTCGTGCCCTGATTCAAAAACTTGTACCGGGAAAATCGGAGTATGTACGGCGACTTGCCTGCCGCTTTTCTCGCCCCCTGTATCCCGGCGTTCCGATAAAGACGCTGATCTGGAAGACGGAAACGGGAAAGGCCCTTTGGAGGGTGGTGAACGCCGAGAGCGGAGAAACAGTGCTTGATAATGGAATCATTGAATTTGTGGAATAGACATGCACCCCAACCCCATCCCATCAAGGGAGAGGGGCATTTTTGACTTTTTACGAAAACGTCTATTTTGAATTGAAGATCTGAAAGATACATTTGAATGGCGGTTAAGGTCGGTCTTCCAGTTTCCTGATCAAGGAGGAAAGCTTTTATGAAACCCCCGAGGGTTAGCAGACGTCTGAAGCATTACCTCAAAGAAAACGTTTTCGAATCCACCCACGATTTGGTACCCCGCCTGTATGACTTCGCCCTTGTTTTAATCCAGAGCAATACAAATGGGAAAGGATTGATAATAAATTTTGGTTGTGGACCGTTTCCTGTCGAGTTGAATGCCCGTCTAATTCATTCAAATGAAGGATTTTCAACGAGGTTTTTGAATATTGACATTTCCAGGAAAGCTTGTACCCGTCACAAGAAGGCCATGGATGAAATGGTCGAAAAACACAAGAATCAGTTTTTAAATGATCTCTATTTGAACGTGGATATTGAACGAGTTAAGGTTCAGGCGATTAGAAAAGCACTGAACGGAACAGAACCGCAAGGTGGTCTGGCTGTTTCTTTCCTGGAGTATTATTCTCCAAAGCGTGCGGTTAGGTTCATCACAAAAATGTTGAAGCACTGTGATTCTCTTGTTTGCAGTGTTCGAATAGATCCTGAATTCGAAAAGGTTTTCGATACGGAAAACCGTCTGAATCTGTATTTCTTCAAAGATTTGAGTGAACTTAAAACCAATCTGGTTCACGAAGATTGGGAGATCAAAAAAATAATCGGTGTGCCTCGTTTTAATGATGGCGAGCGTGGTATTTTCCTGATATTGATCAAGCGCAATCAGGGCTTTTCAAAATAAAGCGATGAGGCGATGCGTGGGATCGTCGATGCATGGTGACAGGTCAGCATTCCTGACAGGCTTCCATTTGTTTATTCTATCTTTGAACTTCCATGGTGATTGAAAGGTCTTGATATTTGATTATTTATCTTTGAAAATTGACAAAGGATTGTGTAACCTTTTATTAGAAGATATTTACAGGGAGGCGTGTGATTAAATGTTTACTGCTACTGATGCAATCAGTAATGAAGATTTGAAGATTGAGGATGTTCCGCTACCGGATGCAGAATGGGAGGATATTCAGCAATTCGCTCTCACATTCAATGCATATAAGTACTGGGGTTCAAAAGAGAAATATACTGATATAGCCAATAATCGTCGACATGATACCCTTGCTGAGCTAAGGACATGTCTTGATTTCGAACAGCGCCGTTGGTGGCGTTTTGATGAACAGATAGACGAAGTTTCCATGGTTTACATGCGCGAATTAATCGAGAAGATTCGTCAGGAATTGGTAAAATGAGGTGCAGCCTATAAGACCTCAGCCAGGGCTGCCAGTGTTGTGTCGATATCCTCAGAAGTAATGCCGTAGTGAGTAACCACGCGAAAACAGGTTTGCGCTCTGTGCATCACTTTGATTCCTTTTTGTTCAAGCCGGAGCAAGAACTCGTCCACGGTCAGTCGGCTGCTTTCGAGATTGAAGTAAACGATGTTTGTCTTTACTCGATCGATATCAATGGATAATCCGTTAATCCGGGCAATGCCACTGGCCAGTCGATATGCATTTCTGTGATCTTCTTCAATGCGATCCACCATCTGTTCAAGAGCTACAATGCCCGCTGCAGAAATGATCCCGCACTGGCGCATACCACCCCCTAATATCTTGCGCATCCGTCGTGCTTCTGAGATAAACTCGCCGGAGCCACAGATTATTGAACCTACCGGTGTTGAAAGTCCCTTGGAAAGACAAAAGGTCAGAGAATCAACGTTACAGGTTAAATCCTTTACATCAACCCCGAGGGCAACAGCTGCATTGAATATCCGGGCGCCGTCCATGTGAACCATGAGACCGTAACTTTTGGCCAGTCTTGACACTGAATCGGTGTACTCCGGTGTGAGGGGAGATCCGTTGCAGGTGTTATGGGTGTTTTCAAGGCAGATCAAACGGGTACGTGGAAAATGTATATTGTCAGCACGGATGGCTGCTTCTATATCCTCCACAGGCATTGTACCGTCAGGCTGATTTGTAACGGTGTGCGGATGTATTCCGCCCAGGGCTGACATGCCACCTGCTTCATAAACAAAGGTATGTGAAAGATTGCCCAGGATTACTTCATCACCTCGACTGCAGTGAGTGAGCAGACACACCAGGTTGCCCATCGTGCCGCTGGGAACTAACAGGGCCGCTTCTTTTCCCATGCGATCGGCAGCCATTTGCTCAAGGCGGTTTGTCGTTGGGTCCTCGCCATATACGTCATCTCCCAGATCGGCGCTATATATGGCTTCTCGCATCGCTGGTGATGGCAGAGTTACGGTGTCACTGCGCAAATCAATAATTTTCATTGGCTTCCTTACAACTCAATCGATCTTCTTGAACATGCTTCCCTTTGTATTACAGACAGGACAACTTCCAGGGGGCTCTTTCTCAGCCGTGTATCCGCAGACCGGGCAGATAAAATAGGGAAATTCTTCCTGTATTGATTCGAGGTTATCAAACATATCCTGATATAGCCGGGCATGGATCTTCTCCACCTCGAAGGCATATTGAAAGGATCGTTCTGCCTCTTTGTTTCCTTCCGATTTTGCCGACTCGATCATTCCCGGATACATACTTTCAAATTCATATGTTTCACCGGAAATAGCCTCAACAAGATTCTCCTTCGTACTATGTATGCCGTTCAGTGCCCTCAAATGATTATGGGCATGTACTGTTTCGGCTTCTGCTGCTGCCCTGAAGAGTCGTGCAGCCTGGGTATAACCTTCTTTCTTTGCCTTTTCGGAAAATGCTAAATATTTTCGGTTGGCCTGTGATTCCCCGGCAAATGCTTCTTTCAAAAAATCTTCTGTTTTTGACATGATCTACCTCCTTTTTTTCTTTAACCTACAAATTTGATGAACTCGCAAAAAGTCAGATTTTCCCTCCCCTGGCGAGAGGGGATATCTGTACTATAAGTATTTCTGTTTATCTTTTCAAGATGAAGATCTGATATCAGAGATAAAATCTTTCATTTTCTGGAGCAGTGGTTTTTTGAAGCGAACTTTCAGGTAAAGGTCGCCCGGCGTTCCCCCACCTTTTCCGTCTTCACCCATTTCTGAGAGCCTGATTTTCTGCCCGTCTCTCACTCCCGGGGGGATTTTGACGACAAGTTTCTTTGACTTTTCCCTCAGATAGTATGGATACGATCCTCCCTGTCTGGCCTGTTCCGGGTTCAGGCGAATAACGTCGTTGATGTTTCTTCCGTCTTCAGGTAATTCAATACCACTAATCTTTTTAAGAATATATCGGGGTAATTTGCCCAGTTTTTCCAAACCGGGAAATTGCGTTGTATTGTGACTGTTACGTCCGGAAGGGAAGGTAAAAACAAACCCTCTGCCTGTAAGGCCATCTTTATTAAATTCAAAATTCTGGTGTCCCTGGCCGTAAAATTCTTTAAATATTTCGTCAAAACCCCGTAATCCGAATGACCTGGCCATTTCTTCAAAAATACGATTGATGTCTGAACCACTGAAAATATCCTGTTCAGAATATGTTTGCCTGAACTGACTGTAGGCAGATGATCCGAATCGCTGCCTCATCAAATCATATTCCTGTCTTTTCTGAGGGTCTGAAAGGACGGCATACGCTTCATTAACGGCCTTCATTTTTTCGCCGGATTCCGGGTCTCCATGGTTTCGATCAGGATGGTACTGTAAAGCCAGTTTCCGATACGCGTCCTTGATTTGTTTCGAGGTTGCGTCCTGTTCTACGCCTAAAATCTGGTAGTACTCTTGTTGTTCCAATCTGGTTTGTCTTCCTTTTTTCAATACGGGACTAATATAATCATTATATGCCGAACATCAAGGAAAATAATTCGCGGAGCATCGCCACGCAATCGTTGAAGAGATTGAGACCTTTGCAAAACGCCCCCTTTCGCCCAATTTCGGCGTCAGGCTCAAACTTTAATCCTTTTTCCTCCTTCCTTATTACAAGGGATCCACCCTATAAGGATCGACAGTGACAGGATTCGGATAATATTTTAACTTACATGCATATACATATATACACTTGACATAGGTAATATATCCTCATATACTGGTTGTAATAAACCAGAATAAAAGGAGGATTTTCTCATGAAGACGGTAAATGCGCTTAAGATTAGAAACAACCTGGGAGAGGTTTTGGATATGCTTACGAGAACTTCCGAACCTATTTTTGTAAGCAAGGGGAGGGAAATCAAAGCCGTGCTCATTACCCCGGAACAATTCAAAAAAAGGTTTTTGGACTATCAGGCGGAGGAACGGAGAAACCAACTGCTTGAAATCATCGAAGGCATGAAGGCCGACAGTCTTGAGGCAAAAGACAGCGTTCAGGTGCTTCGGGAATTGCGGGGTTATGGAAAATGATCTGGATTGTCGATGCTTCCGTAGCTGTTCGCTGGTTTCTGGAGAATGAAAGTCACCCTCATGCCGATGCCGTTCTTCGGAACCTGATTGATAATCCTGAATATTTTGCCGTTCCGGAATTATTTTGTTTTGAGGTATATGCGGTATTGTGCCGCGTTCATCCGAAGGGCCACGACGTTTTCCTCAAGGCGATGCTTCCAATTATAAATGGAGGCATTTTCAGGCAGCCCATGACTGAAAACCTGGCCATTCATGCGACCCGTTTTGTAAAAAAAGGGTTGACGGGATACGATGCCTGTTATGCTTCTCTGGCGAGGGAAATGAAGGGGACATGGCTTACCTTTGACGAAAAGGCACATAAATGTCTGACTAAGGAGCGAATTTCACATCTTCTGACGAAGGGTATGCCGAAAAACTGGTCATAAACGGCAATGTTGCAATGGTTGAGCAAATCGGAACAGACCTGACATACGAAGGGGAAAATCAGGGGTATCTTCCGGCAAAGAAAATGATTGCCCTGCCTGGGGGATTTGAAAAGATTAATTCCTGCTGGCGATCAGCTTTTTCGCTTCAAGTTCGGCGAAACCGCGATCGAGATCTGTTTTGGCGGTCATAAAGCGTTGCAGTTCCTCTCCCGCGAGTACTCGACCGGGAGGACATTTCACGCTGGCCGGGTTTATCTTTTGTCCTCGATGATGCACTTCGTAGTGAAGGTGTGGCCCTGTTGCAAGACCGGTGCAGCCCACGTAGCCGATGATCTCACCCTGCTTGATTCGTTTGCCTGTGCGTATACCCCGTGCAAAGCTGTTCAGGTGAGCATAGGCTGTGGCATATTGATTAGCATGACGGATGCGGATGTACTTGCCATAATCTCCTTTGCGTCCGGTACAGGCCACCACGCCGCTGCCCGATGCTATAATGGGGGTGCCGGTAGGGGCGGCAAAATCTACGCCGAGATGCACTCTGCTGAAACCGAGTATGGGATGTTTGCGCTTTCCGTAACCGGAAGTCAATCGCGCACCGTTAATGGGTGTCCTGAGCAATGTTTTTCGTACCGTCTGACCTTTTTCATTATAGTAATCGATCTTGCCTTCTATGGATGTATGCCGGTAGATACGCAAAGTTGTGTTCCCCAGGGTGAGGGCGGCATGAAGTACCGGACCCTCTCGGACGACCTTTCCGTTTTTGTTCAGGTGACGCTCGAACAAAACCTCAAAGCTGTCTCCGGTTCGGATGTCACGCTGAAAATCCACGTCAAAAGAAAAGTGGTAAATGAATTGCATTAATACAGGAATGGGCAGCCCCTCCTGGATAGCCGATTCATAAAGGCTGGAACGGATAACACCGGATGAGCAAGATCGCCTGGTTTCAAGTTCTATCTTCACTTGATCAACGACAAAATCGCCATCGTTATTGCGTTTGGCCATGATGTCGAGATCGGAATCTGCCCTTATGCTGAAACCATGAAACAGAGAGCTCTCCTCATCTCCCGGAGGATAATTGTAGAATACAGTGACTTCCTGGCCTGGCCTTAAGTCACGGGGATCGTAAACTTTACGGAGGGCGGAAATTGCCGCGTGAGCCTCACCGCGATCTATTCCCTCCCGCTTGAGCATGTTCAATAATGTGTCTCCCCTTGTTACCGCAAGGGAGTGCTCCACTGTGGCAAATTCGGGGATTTGATCGGTGTCTGTAATTTCCGGGGTCTGACCGGTATCTTCAGCGATCTGACTTGTGTCAGCTCGATCGGTTAGAAGTAACAGCGTTTTGTGGGCAACGACTCCCATGAAGGAAAAAGCAAAAAACCCCAGAACCAGAGTAACAGTTGTAAACCAGAGTAAACGCTTTTTCACAAAACCGCGATTATTCGAACTGAAAAAGTCCTTCCTCACAAGTTTCCACCATATTCATGAAAAGATTTTGTGTCATATATCATTAAGTTTCGTCGAAAACAAGATTATCTTTAATTATATCGCATATTTTTACTTTTCCCGTGAGAAAAATGATGAAGAATCCCTGATTCTAAGGAGCAAGGTAAAAGAAGGAGCAAGGTAAAAGGTAAAAGGTGGGTGGCATGGATCCGCCTCAGGCGGATTACTTTGCCATCGAATCAGGTGTATCGTAAAATACAGTTAGAAGGTAAATGAGAAGCTTATCGAACCGAATGTGTGCTCGTTTCCCTGGCCTCTAAACTCCTTTGTCCGGAAGACCTGGGCGTAGGATAGCTTGAAACGGTAGTAAATAAGACAGACACCTGCGGCAATATCTGCCACAAAATGTTTCTTGTCGATGCTGTGACTGTCAGTGAACGTATTCCCGTCCAGAAAGATATCCCTCAGAACGGCTCGGCCGTCTGCTGAAGCAAAGAAATGGAGGCTGAAGCCTCGAGTCCCGAAGAAGCGGGGATCCTGTTCATCTACAGGGGCATTCGTGTCGCCGGCAGGTCTTATTAAAGAGACACCAAAGTCCCGGGGGATATTCCAGCCGAAGCGGGCTTCGATTCCTGTATTGGCATAGGTAGATATATTACCCACTGAACCGCCCAGGTGTGTGATGGTATCAAAACCAAGACCCTGCCTGGCTTCTATAAGACGCCATTTGCGCTCGTAGATAATGTTCAGACCCGGTTCGTTCTTTAGCTGATTATCCCATCCTTTCGGTTCGTCTAATCTCCGTGTACTGTGGACAAATTTCTGTGTCTGTTCCGCGTATGATTCGGGTCCTACGATACCCATCTGGAATTCTATGGAATCCAGTCGCCGGTCGTCCTTGCTGTGGAAAGAAATACCAAAATAGGTCCATCCCGCATACGGACGATCATCTTCAATCAGATCCTCACGAGAAGTGTCCTTTGGAGTATACATGTTCTGGCCGATAGACAGAGCGATATTGCGCTGCAGGCCAGGTTTGTTGATAAACGGGAGACGGCGAATCAGCGGCAGGCTCCAGTCAGGCAACTTGTTGCTTTCTTTATAGCTGGTCAGATCAGGAGAAATCCAGGATAATTTTGTGCCGTTTGTATAGTGTTTGTCTGTGTGCGTAAAGAGATCGTTTTCAAAGTAAACACTGAATGTCCAGGCCTTTTGCGCTTCGGGAGTTTCCTGGCCCTTTGCTTCAAAAACAAAAGTAATACTGATCATGATAATCAATATCAGGCATTTCGTGAAAAAAGTGTTTATATTTATCATCAGTTGAAACATTTGGATTCAATAAGTGCCATGCGTCCCGGGGCATAAATTTACATTAAATACCGGACAGGTATTCTGAATATCGGGCCAGGCTTGTCAAAGCTTTTACTGCCTGGTTGATTGAGTGAAAGGCAACGAGTTGTCTCTTGCCCAATTCTTCGACGGCTTCTTCATTTTCGTAACCTCCCGAACAGAGAATAACAGGTTTGTGGTATTTCTCTAACAGGTTCTCCATAACGGGGAGAATTTCTTCTACCGGTGTCATTTCCTTGCCGGCAACCCACATTACCAATATCATGTCTATGGCGGAGCAAGCCGCCAGCACCTCAAGACAGCCGCGCAATTCAAAAGAGGCGCCTGTATCTACAGGATTGTTGCGGCTCCACCACCAGGGTAAAAACTTATCTAATTCTCCTAAAGTTTCCTCAGGAAGCTTGACAACCTCTAATCCCGCCTTGACACAGGCATCAGTGGCCACGACTCCCCATCCCCCTCCGACGGCAAGAATGCCCACTCTCTTGCCTTTAGGCAACGGTTGGCGTAAGAAGGAGGCGCCAATGCTGTAAATTTCTTCTATATCATCCACCCTGATTATGCCTGACTCCTGACATGCTCTCTGGTAAAGGGATTCCTGTCCTTCGTAGGAAGCTGCAGTATGATAATGGGCGGCCTTCGCTCCTTCCTCGCTGACTCCTGACATTAACATGATAATGGGCTTCTCCCGGCTTACTCTCTTTGTAATTTTCAGGAATCTTTCACCATCCTTTATGCCTTCTGTATAGCCCAGAATCACTTCTGTTTTGTCATCTTCGCCGTAATATTCAATATAGTCTTCAATATGTAAATCGGCTTCGTTGCCGTTGGAAACAAAGCGGCTGAAGCCAATTTTACGCTTGATGCATATTCCTGCCACAGTCGTTCCCACGCTCCCGCTACGTGATGTTATTGATATAGATCCCTGATGAGCCAGTCCAAGTCGCTTGGACATTAACACGCAGAGACTTGATGGTGAACTGGCTATGCCGTTGCTGTTGGGTCCTGCTAATACCATATTCCCATTTCTTGCTATCTCCACTATTTCCTGCTCTATTTTTTCTTCCTCTTTTCGAGCAAGTTCGGCAAATCCGGCGGTTATGACCAGGCAGGCCTTAGCTCTCTTTCTGACGCACTCCCTCACTACGTCGGGCACCGTAGCCTGAGGCGTAACAATAACAGCCAGGTCGGGGGATTCAGGGATAGCAGAAACATTTGGGAAGGGTTTTAATCCCAGTATGCTTTCTCTTTCGGTGGGATTTACGGCATAAATCCTTCCTTTGTATCCGTTGTGAAGAAGCTGAGATAAAATAAGATTACCCCATTTCTTTCGATTGGATGTAGCGCCGATAAAGGCAATACTTTGCGGCTCAAATAGCGGTCTGATCTTGTTAAATGTCTTGTTCATTTGAGCAGTTCCCCCTAAGGTGGCAAAGCCGCAAGGACTGAGCAATGAGCAATGAGGACTGAAGACTAAAGGTTTTTCCTTCAGCCTTTCGCCTTTCAATATCTGCGCAAAAAACGCAGTTGTTGTGAACAAAGACTCTAAACTATCAACCTCATGGTTTCTTACACACAAGGTTGAAAAAAGTCCATAGGAATTAACGGAAATATTTAGTACGATAAAATCTCGATGGGCTCACAAAAAGTCGAATTTCCCCCTCACCCTAACCCTCTCCCATCAAGGGAGAGGGAACATTTTCGACTTTTTACGAAGGCATCAACCATTATGAATTATTTTTAAAATTTGCCCTTTTAGTTTCGATTTGTTAAAAATCATATTTCTTACAGCACTTAAATCTGCCTGGAGAGGAGAAGGTTATGGCAATTTCCAAGAAAATCGAAGGTTTTATATCCCAGTCTTCCTGGATCAGAAAGATGTTTGAAGACGGCATAAGATTAAAAAAGGAATACGGTGCGGAAAATGTGTTTGACTTTAGTCTCGGAAATCCCAATGTGGAGCCACCGGCGAAATTCAAGGAATTGTTGGTAGAAGTTGCCAGAGAAGATATTCCGCGGATACATGGATACATGCCGAATGCCGGCTTTCAGGATACAAGATCAGCCGTAGCTGCGCAACTCAGCAGGGAACACTCCACCAGCGTTTCATGGGAGCATATAATCATGACATGCGGGGCAGGGGGGGCACTGAATGTGGCTTTAAAAACCCTTCTTGATCCGGAAGATGAAGTTATTATTCCAACCCCGTTTTTTGTTGAATATAGATTTTATGTGGATAATCATGGTGGTGTTTCAAAACTCGTTGATACGAATGACGATTTTTCCCTCAATCTTCAGGCAATCGAAAATGCCATCACAGGAAAGACGAAAGTCATTCTGATCAATTCACCAAATAATCCGACAGGCAAGGTGTATGATGAAGAAACGATAAGAGGCCTTGGGGCTCTGCTTGAAAAAAAAGAAAAAGAACTGGGACGAGAAATATACCTGCTGTCCGACGAACCATACAGGGAAATCGTCTATGATGGTGTGAAAGTACCCAGCATTTTACGGGCATATAAAAACAGTATCATCGCCACATCTTATTCCAAGAGTATATCCCTCGCCGGTGAAAGGATAGGATATCTTGCTCTGAATCCCGTTATGTCCGGTCTTGAAGTATTAACCGGCGGCATGATCCTCTGCAACAGGATAATCGGATTCGTCAATGCCCCGGCTTTCATGCAGAGGATTATAGGAAAGATGCAGGGCACGACGGTTGCCGTTGAAGAATATAAAAGAAAACGGGATCTGCTCTGTGATGGCCTCTCTTCCCTGGGTTACCAATTTGAAAAGCCCGAGGGTGCCTTTTATCTTTTCCCACGATTACCGATGGAAGACGATGTAGAATTTGTAAGGGTTTTACAGGAGAAAAAAGTCCTCACCGTTCCGGGAAGCGGTTTCGGGAAGTCAGGACACATCCGGATTTCCTATTGCGTTGATGATTCCACGATAATCAATTCAATGAAGGGATTCGAAGAGGCAATAAAGAAGTATTTATAAACAATATTGAGACACTAAAGGATTAAATCCGAATATCGAAATTCGAAATACGAAACAAATCCGAATATCGTTCGACTGAGCGCTCACGTCGAAGTCAAATAACAAATTTTCGAAACGGTTTTGGACATTCGAATTTAAGGTTTTGATATTGTTTCGAATTTCGTACTTTGGATTTCGAATTTATTTTCTGCTAGATCTTCATGAGTGTGATCGAGATAACGGTTAGCACAATTCCGGCGATCCGCAGGAAGTTCAATCTTTCTCTGTAGATCAAACCGGAAAGAACGATTGCAATAATAAAATACATTCCTGTTATTGAAATGATGACCGACAGGGGTCCCACGGAAAGTGCCTTCAAAAGGGCATAAAAGCCGATAAAGTTCACAAGTCCCATGCCAAGACCGATGATTAATGCATCCCTGTGATTCAGATTTACATTTTTTTGTTGAAGCCTTTTTTGTAATCCCAGAGAGAAGAGTGTACTCAATGCATAGGATATGGCAATGAATCCCAGGAGATTTGTGTGGATAGCTGCAAATTTGCTGGAAATTGCCGCAACTGCACCTGAAAAAAGGGCAACAAAAATCAATGCAAAACCGACTTTAATATTTTTATCGGGCATTTCTTCAACAGCATTGTTGCTGTATCTTGTTAAAATCAAAATAACGGAAATAGCCATTATTATACCTGCAATCTGGTAAGCGGATAAACTGTCATTGAAATACAGGATTGAGAAGATGACAACTATGCCTGTATTGAGCCGGATGATCGGATATGCGATTGTAATTGATATATGCTTTAAGGCTTCTATCGTTGTGATTGTGCCTGCCAGGAAAGATACGCTGTTGATAAGTGAAATAAAGAGCAAGAAAGAAAGGTTTGATACAGTTTCATGAAGTGTAAAAAACAAAATCGTGCTCAGGATGGTAACTGTTCCCATAAATGAAAAAGTGGTCCAGGCGGTGTTGCACTTCTTTTCGGCGGAGACTTTGTATAAAAATCTTTGAATGCCGAAAGAGAGAAGGGCAATTATTGTAAAAAGATACCAGTCCATAGTTGAAGTAATTTCTAAGAGACCTTTGCATAACGTCCCCTTTTGCCCAATTTCTGCGTCAGGCTCAAATTTTAATCCTCGAAATATCCGATATATTCCTGTGGTTAAAATTTTCGCCTTCCGTGAACTTGAGCAAAATTGAACATTCTGCAAAGGTCTCTCTACGTTGAATTGAACCGAATTTCATGACAGACCCTTAATATCTGACGGTAAAATCGGTAAATTTTCCAATCAAGGGCTCCTCAATAATTTCAATGTCTGTGACTGAGGCAAGGGGAGGCCCTTTCTTGCACCATCCTATCATTTGATAGATGTTATCTTCTTTTCCTTCAAAGACTGCTTCAACCCTGCCGTCTCGAAGGTTTCTGACCCAGCCTTTCAGATTCAAATCTCTGGCGTAATACCAGGTTTCTGCTCTGAAGCAGACCCCGTGAACCCTGCCGGAAATGAAAATATGTATTCTTTTCATAAAGAGTCAGTTACCCCGCATCAACCGGTTTGTGATTGATATTCCTTTACCAGTTCGAGAAACTCTTCCTCACTGAGTATGGTTATATCCAGCTCTTGAGCTTTATTGAGTTTAGAGCCCGGTGATTCTCCGACGATAACATAGTCAGTGTCCCTGGTTACGGAAGACAGAACATTACCCCCCAGGGATTCGACAATTTCTCTGGCTTTGCTCCTCGTAAAGCTTTGAAGAGATCCTGTGAAAAGAAATGATTTTCCTGAAAGATCAGAGGATTTTTTGGGGACTGCGTCTCGAGGTTTGACCCCTGCCTCTCTGAGCTTTTGTATCATCTTCAGATTGGAAGGAAGGTGGAAATATTTGGTAATACTTGCTGCAACTTCAGGTCCAATCTCCTTTATGGATATCAGTTCCTCTTCCGTTGCATTCATGAGATTATCAAGTGCAGGAAACTTTTGAGTGAGTATTCGGGATATATGTTCTCCTGTGTGTCTGATTCCAAGGGCAAAGATGAATTTTTCCAGAGGCGGGTTTTTTGATTGGTCCAGTGCAGCCAGGAGATTCTCCGCAGATTTATCTGCCAGCCGTTCCAGCCCTGTTAAATCCTCTTTAGTAAGATAATAAAGATCTGCGGGGTCCTTAATAACTTTTCCATCAAGCATCTGGGATATTATTTTTTCACCCAGCCCCTCGATATCCATGGCACCTCTGGATGCAAAATGTTTGATGTTTTCCCTGATCTGCGCCGGACAATCAAAGTCAATACATCTGTGTGCTGACTCACCCTCAAACCGTACCACTTTCGAACCGCATGCGGGACAGGTTTCGGGTATTCGGAACGCCTTTTCGTTTCCGGTGCGTCGGGATTCTATCACTTTCACAACTTCCGGGATAACATCACCGGCTCTCTGTACGATCACCGTGTCACCGACGCGGATATCTTTTTTATCTATTTCATCCTGGTTGTGCAATGTTGCGCTGCTTACTGTGACTCCTCCAATCCGGACTGGTTTCATCTTGGCTACTGGAGTGAGTACACCTGTTCGGCCGACCTGGACGATAATGTCTTCAATTTGTGTCGTGGCCTGAGACGGCGGAAATTTACTGGCAATAGCCCAGCGCGGGCTTCTCGAAACAGCACCAAGACGAGACTGAATGCTCAGTGAATCCACCTTTATAACAATACCATCAATTTCATAGGGCAGCTCTTTCCTCAAAAGAGTCATATCATGATAGTATTGAATACATTCGTTTATGTCCTTTGCCTGTTTCACCCGGGGATTAACCTGAAAACCCCATCGCGCAAGAGTTTGAAGAATTTCCCATTGACTTTGGAAAGCTCTCCCTTCTGCTAAACCAATAGCATAGCAGAAAATATCGAGGGGTCTTTTTGCCGTTATCTTTGAGTCAAGCTGGCGCAGTGATCCGGCCGCTGCATTTCTCGGATTCGCGAATGGAGTCTCTCCCTCGTCAACTCTCCCTTTATTGAGGTTCTTAAACGCTTCATTTCTTATAAATACTTCACCCCTTATTTCAATTCTTTCGGGCACATCTGAAGCTTCTTTTACTCGTAAAGGAATGGAATAGATTGTCTTAAGGTTCTGAGTAACATCTTCACCAACTGTTCCGTCACCCCGCGTTGATCCAACTGTAAATGAACCATTTTCGTATAGGAGGTTAACCGCCACACCATCGAGTTTCGGTTCGACAACAAACGAGATATCTTCTTCGTTACCCAGGAATCGTTTTATTCGCTCATTAAAATCCAGGATGTCCTCTTCAGAAAAGGCATTGGCAAGACTCAGCATGGGCGTAAAGTGGGTGAATGTGTCAAATTTATCAAGAGGGGCTGCACCGACACGCCGGGTAGGTGAATCGGTTAAATCTATATGATCAGAGTATTGCTTCTCAAGTTGAATCAGTTCCAACATCAACTGATCATATTCAGCATCAGATATTTCCGGATCATCAAGTTGATAGTAGCGCTTATTGTGATAGGTAATTTGCTCTCGAAGTTCTTCTATTCTCTTGAGGGCTGATTCTTTTTCGATCATTTGACGAGTTTCAGATGTGGCGGCTTTCCGTCTTGAGCTTTTTTGTTCCCGGATTCATTTTCCTGACGATGTCTTATCTGTTCATTGAAGATATGATTTTTTACCCTTACAGAATTTATAATGAAAAATATAATAACCGCCTTTTCCCATTCTTTAGAGGTATCGAACTTCTCCATTTTACCTTTATATTTTTCCCATAAACCGGCAAGAGACGATTCATCAAGGGCAAGTATCTTCTCTGCTATATTTTCTAACGCTTTTTCAAGCATTGTTAAACTCCTTTTACGTTCTCCTGGTTCCTCTTATATTATGACCGAAAGGACACATTTATACTATCTTCACATATATGAAATGTCAAACCAAAAGCAAGGATGCTCTTTCCTAAAATAATTCTTGTGTTTTTAATATAGATATAATAAAAATTTCCGAGGTGTTTTGTAATGAAGATAGGAGTAATTTCAGATACTCACCTCAAGGGTCATGACATATGGCTTGAGAGGGTTGTTGAAAAGTATTTTTCAGATGTGGAACTGATCCTCCATGCGGGAGATATTGTTGAGCTCAGTGTCCTTGATATTTTCAGAGGAAAAGAAGTTTACGCCGTCTGCGGTAATATGGATTTAGCTTCAGCAAGGAGATCATTTCCAGAGAAGTTAACCCTTGAAGTCGAGGGACATAAAATAGGTCTTATTCATGGATGGGGAATGCCTTATGGTATGGAAGATAAGCTCATCAAGGAATTTGAAGGTATAGAATGTCTCGTATACGGACATACCCACCAGGCTGCTAATAAAATGAAGGATAACGTACTTTTTTTCAATCCCGGGTCGCCTACGGACCGGGTATTTGTACGACGAAATACGTTAGGTATAATAGAAATTGGCGAGACAATAACGGGAAAAATAATAGAAATCGAAAATTGACTTTTTACAAAGCCATCAAAATTAGAGATAATGTATGGATCATATTAAATCCCCCGGAAGAATGGAGTATTTAAGGAGCAAAAAGCCGGAGGGGTGCATTTTTTGTAAAGAGTCAATCAGGGAAGAGGGGCTTGTACTCTTTGAAGGTAAATCGTGCTATGTCATCATGAACAAATATCCCTATAATTCCGGACATTTAATGATAGTACCTTTCAGACATATATCTGAAATAGAAGATATGTCCATGGAAGAAAAGATAGAAATGATAGAGCTTACAGATATGTCTGTAAGAATCATGAAAGAAGTGATGAGTCCCGAAGGTTTTAACATTGGAATGAATGTGGGCAGGGCCGGGGGTGCGGGAGTGCTGGGTCATCTGCATTTTCATATAGTACCGCGATGGCAGGGGGATACCAATTTCGCCACTGTTTTAGGTGATGTCAGGGTACTTCCGGAAGATGTAGAAAAAACTCGAGATAATTTATTACCTTTTTTTCAAAAAAACAAGGAGGTCTAGGATGAAACTTCTCTACACCATTATTGGTATGTTGGTTGTACTGTTCATTATTACTTTTTCGCTGACGAATACAGGTCCTGTTCAACTTAAATATTACGATATTATAGATATCAGTGTGCCCGGTTATATGCTTATTTTTATATCATTTGGTGTAGGGCTGTTATTCGCGGGTTTTTTGGACATAGGGGAACGATACAGGCTGTCAAGAAAAGTCTCCAAATTGAATAAAAGAATAAAAGTGTTAGAAAAAAGTGGGAAGGAGACAGAAGTACTACTACCGAAGGAAGAGGAAACGCCAACAACGTATATATAAAAAATATTCCCCATTTTAAATCATTTATTGATATGGGACAAATTAAATTCTTGACAGACAGGAATCTGGGGAAACTGACGAAGTGGCTTCGTATAATCGGTTATGATACCGTTTACTATGCGGGAAACATTGACAGAAGTTTTTTGAAAAGGGGTGCGAAAGAGAGAAGGGTTGTCCTGACAAGAAGAAGGGATATGGCCGGGAGAAGTTTCCTGGGCCGGATGTTCATTGTCTGTTCCGATAGAGTCTCAGATCAGTTGAGTGAAATTATTAAAGAGTTTTCCCTTGAGCTTAATCCTGAAAAGTTTCTTACCATCTGCCTTACATGTAATGAAAAGTTGGAAGATATCCCGAAGAGGGATGTTGAAAGTCGTGTGCCCCCATATGTCTTTCAGACTCAGAAAAACTTTCGAATATGTCCACAGTGCGAAAAGATATTCTGGCCCGGCACTCATAAAGATAATGTGTTGCTGTACCTTAAACGGCACAATCTGATTCATCACCCTTGATTTTCTCGATTGTGTGTTTCAATGCGGGCAGGATAACAGATAAATTTTCTTTTACAGCTCCTGGGCTTCCGGGAAGATTAACTATTAACGATTGTTTTCTTATCCCGACGACAGCACGTGATATCATGCCGTAGGGTGTCTTTGACGTGCTTTCCCTCCGCATGGCCTCTGCCATACCGGGAACTTCCTTTTCTATTACCTTCAATGTGGCATCAGGAGTAACATCACGCGGACTTACACCGGTGCCTCCTGTTGTTATAACGAGGTCGATTTTTTTCTTATCAACCAATTCTATCAGCTTCCGGAATATAATATCTGTTTCATCAGGAATGATTTCATATTCAATAACCGTAGCGGGAATATCCTTTATCAGCCGGATTATTTCTTTACCGCTGATATCCTCTCTTTCCCCGCGCGCCCCTTTGTCGCTGATCGTTATAACCCCTGCGGTTATCAAAATCTGATTATTCCTCTTCCTTTTTCGATTCGGCGATGATCTTCTCCGCGATTTGAGCAGGGACTTCTTCGTAGTGAGAATGCTCGAATGAGAATGTGCCTCTACCGCTTGTAATCGATCTCAGTTCAGGTGCATATGTCAGGATTTCTGCTAATGGGACCTGCCCCTTTATAAGCTGGTTGGATCCTTTGGTGTCCATGCCCAGAACCCTCCCGCGCCTGCTGTTCAAATCTCCAATTACATCCCCCATATACTCATCAGGAATTTCTATATCGAGATTAACAATAGGTTCCAGAAGGGTTGGCTGGCATTGCAGAACCCCTTTTTTAAATCCCATCGATCCGGCTATCTTAAAAGCCATTTCAGACGAATCCACTGTGTGGAAAGAACCATCATAGAGAGAAACTTTGACGTCTACGACCGGATAACCTGCCACAACTCCTTCGGTCATAGCCTCCACAATACCTTTTTCTACTGCAGGTATATACTGTTTAGGGATAACGCCGCCTACAATCTTGTTCGCGAATTCGAAACCTTCTCCCTTGGGAAGAGGCTCTATCTCAATCCACGTGTCCCCAAACTGACCTCTTCCACCGGACTGCTTTTTGTATTTTCCCTGAACCTGTGTTTTCCCCTTAATCGTTTCTTTATAGGGAACTTTGGGCGTACGCAACTCGACCTCTACACCAAACTTCCGCTTCATCTTTTCAATCGTCACTTCTATGTGGACCTGTCCCATACCGGAGAGTATCATTTCTTTTGTCTGCTCATCTCTGCGAACAGAAAGTGTTGGATCTTCTTCAACAAGCCTGTTAAGGGAAGTGACAATTTTTTCTTCGTCACCTTTTGACTTTGGATTTATTGCAAAAGACATGAGACCGGGAACAAGGGAAACCTCTTCAAATATAATCTGCGATTTCTCATCGCAGATTGTGTTGCCGGTAGCCGTCTCTTTTAATTTCGCTACAGCCGCTATATCACCGGGAACAAGTGATTCTGCCGGTTTTTGGCTTTTACCTTCAAGATAAAAAATATTCCCAAATTTCTCACTGACTTTTCTTGATGTGTTATAAAAACTGGAATCCGAGTTTGCAGTTCCTGAAAACACTCTGAATAAAGTGAGTTTGCCGGCATAGGGATCTGCTATCGTTTTAAAAACCATAGCTGAAAATGGAGAAGTTGTGTCAGGGGTTCTCTCTTCAACTTCATCAGAATCCGGTTTCTTACCTTTGACGGATCCTGTATCCACGGGTGAGGGAAGGTAACCGACAATCATGTCCATGAGTGGGATGATTCCTATATTCTTAATAGCTGAACCACATGTCAACGGGATCAGTTCACCCGAGACTACCCCTTTTCTCAATCCATTTTTCAGATCATCGACACTCAGTTCACCTTCTTCCAGGTATTTATTCATCAATTCTTCATCACATTCAGCAATATCTTCAACCAGTGTTTCTCTGTATGTCTCTGCTTCATCCAGCATGTCGGATGGAATATCTTCTCTTTTAAATTTGCCTTTTGGATCATCAAAGATAAAGGCCTTCATATTGATGAGATCGACCAATCCTTTAAATTCCTCTTCTGCGCCTATGGGCAGATAACATGGTGTGACCTTTCTTCCCAAACGTTCCTTTATGTTATTTAAAACTTTAAAGAAATCGGCACGTTCTCTGTCCATCTTATTGATGTAAACTATCCGGGGAAGGGACAGCTCGTCAGAAAATTCCCATACCTTTTCTGTCTGGAATTCCACACCCCCTACGGCATCAATTACAACGACGGCACCGTCAGCAACACGCAGGCAATTTCTGGTGTCCATAAAAAAGTTTGCATCGCCGGGTGTATCGAGAATATTAACTTTATGTTTATCCCAGTCAAAAAAGCCTGTCGCAGCGCTGATTGATATGTGCCTTTTCTGCTCTTCCGGTTCGAAATCCAGATTGGATGTTCCATCATCAACTCTTCCAAATCTGTCCGACTTGCCACTGACAAAAAGGAAGGATTCGCCGAGGGAAGTTTTTCCCGTTCCTCCATGACCTATGATTGCAACGTTTCTCAAAGAAGTAGATTCATACTTTGCCATTTGAACTCCTTTCTTAAAGACAAAGAAAATACGCAGAATTTAATTTGTCTAGCCTATTCCAACTTCCCAAGTCAAGACAAATTATGATCTCAGGTATTTAATTGACGTTTAATGCTAAACGTGGTATGTAAAGTGATTCAAGTAATTATAATTAGTATGCGAGGTGAGGGTAGTACCATGTTTAAAATTGGTGACTTGGCTGTCTATCCGGCACATGGTGTTGGGATCATTGAAGCCATAGAAAGTAAGGAAATTATGGGATGTAAGCAGCCATTTTACGTAATCAAGATTTTGGGTAATAACATGACAATCATGATTCCACAGAATGGCGCTAAATCTGTTGGTTTGAGAGGCTTAATTTCAAAGGAAGAAATTCCCCGGGTTTATGATATACTGAAAGAGCGGGATGTTATACTTGACCGGCAAACATGGAATAAAAGGTACAAGGAATACTGGGAAAAAATTAAAACTGGATCAGCTTATGAAATAGCCAAGGTTTTACGGGATCTCCTGAGGTTAAAAGTTGACAAGGATTTATCTTTCGGCGAAAGAAAAATGATGGATACTGCGAAGAATCTTTTGATAAAAGAAATATCCATAGCCAGTGATCTTGAAGAAACAAAAATAGAAAAAGATCTTAATGCTATATTTTCCGTATAAGAGAGTTAAATTTTTTAGTTAATTTCTTATTTTTTACTCATATAGTATTTTTTAATTTATAAAAAAGCTCTTTGAAAAATTAATAAGTAACAGAATTAGAGAGTATTATTACAGGAAAGGAGAAAAAATGTTTCAAGTAATTATGAGGCTCTTTCTGATTGTTGCTTGTTCGATAAGTGGTTATTTTATTATACAATATAATTATCCATCTTTATCAATAATCGGTTTAATATCAGGATTAATAATAGCATTATTAGTCATTCAAATCGAACAAGCCATAAGGAAGCTGTCTCTACGGGTTATCTTTGGCGGTGTGATCGGTACCATCGTCGGCCTCTTGATTGCCATCCTCTTTGCCTATGGTCTCAGGTTTATTCCGGCCATGGAGAAACAGGACATTGTTCCATTGGAAATAGTATACTTTGTGCTTACCATAAGCCTTGGATATCTGGGCCTCGTTCTCGGATCGAAAAAAAGTGAAGAATTTCAACTTCCTGGGTCTTCCCAATCAAAAGGTTCCTTAAGGGGAGTTTCAGATCATAAAATTCTGGATACAAGCGTTATTATTGACGGAAGAATAATGGATGTTTGCGATACCGGTTTTGTGGAAGGTAGTTTGGTCGTTCCTCGATTTGTACTGGATGAGTTACAACTTATTGCGGATTCATCAGACTCAATGAAACGTTCCCGTGGTCGAAGAGGATTGGATATTCTTAACAAGATGCAAAAAAGTGGTAGCGTACAAATCAATATCGTAGATCAGGATTTTCCAAAGCTAAAGGGTGTTGATGCCAAACTTGTTGCCTTGGCAAAGAAGAGAAATTGTAAACTTGTTACGAATGATTTTAATCTGAACAAGGTTGCCGAGCTGCAGGGTGTAAAAATTTTAAATGTAAATGAACTCGCAAATGCATTAAAACCTGTGGTGTTGCCGGGTGAGGCTATAACGGTTAAGGTCATTAAAGAGGGCAAGGAACCGGGTCAAGGCGTGGCATATCTTGAAGATGGAACGATGGTGGTTATTGATCATGCTGATAAATCTTTAGGCCAGACAGTTCAGGTGGTTGTAACCAGCGTACTTCAGACGACAGCGGGGAGAATGATATTTTCTAATATGAAAGAAGTTGTGGTTGAGCAGAGGCGTGCAGGTCAGAACTCGTAGGTCAGTTTAAGCTGAAGGCCCGGAAAGTATTCCGGGCCTTTTATGTTTGAAGTGGAGTGAATGTGAAGGTTGTTGCAATTATTGTAGCTGGAGGTTCGGGAAAGAGGATGGGGAACAGTCGTTCCAAGCAGTATCTCTTACTGGGTGGTGTGCCCATTCTTGTCCACACATTACGAACTTTTGAAAGGGCCTCGGTTATTGATCATATCGTGCTCGTTGTTCCGGAAAATGATATTGATTACACGAGGCATTCAATCGTTGAACAATACCAGATTTCAAAAGTAAAATATGTAGTTGCCGGTGGCAGTAAAAGACAGGATTCTGTCAGAAACGGCCTTGATATTGTAAGTGATGAAAACGAAATAATAGTTATTCATGACGGAGTACGGCCCTTTATTCCAGAGGAACTCATAAATGTTTCTGTTCAGAAGGCATTCGAAGAAGGTGCGGTAACGGTTGGTGTGGCAGTAAAAGACACGGTGAAATCTGTTGACAGGGATGGATTGATCAAAGAAACCCTTAAGAGAGATATTCTGTGGCTTACTCAAACACCTCAGGCCTTTAGGAGAGAAATTATCAAAAGAGCGTATCAGAGAGCTCATGAAGATAATATTTACTGCACCGATGATGCTTCGCTTGTTGAACGGATTAATATAAAGGTAAGGATGATTAACGGTTCTTATGATAACATCAAGATTACAACTCCCGAAGACCTTGAATTGGGCGAGTATTTATTGAGAAAAAGTGCCGGGACGCCAGGACACAAAGAAGAAACAGATTAATATTTCAAAAGCTTTGTGCCATAATGTTTTAATGGCCGACTCAAAGAGGAAAAAAGATGAAAATTGGTGTCGGATATGACAGCCACAGGCTGGTCAAAGGAAGAAGTCTCATCCTGGGAGGTGTGGAAATACCCCATGAAAAAGGACTTCTTGGGCATTCCGATGCGGATGTTCTTTTACATGCCATATGCGATGCCATTCTCGGTGCCTTGGGGATGGGTGATATAGGGAAACATTTTCCAGACACCGATCCTTCCTATAAAGACATGTCAAGTCTTAATCTTCTCTTTAAGGTTAAGGATTTGGCGATCCGGGAGGATTATAAAATAAACAACATAGATTCTACAATAATTCTGGAAAATCCCAGGTTAAAAGAGCACATATATGAAATGGTACAAAATATCTCAGAAGTTTTAGATATAAACGCGGATAAGGTGAACATTAAAGCAACGACTAATGAGGGGATGGGCTTTACAGGTCGTGGTGAGGGCATCGCCGCCTTTGCCGTCGTATCGATAAAAAAAGAGGCCATGTAACAGATGTCAAAAAAACCAAGAGTAAGATTCGCTCCTTCTCCCACGGGTGAACTCCATGTGGGAAATGCCAGGACTGCTCTTTTTAACTGGCTGTTTTCTCGACATTATGGTGGGGAATTTATCCTTCGGATTGAAGATACTGACAGGGAGAGGACTTCAAAGGATTTTGAAGACGGAATTCTGAAAGAACTTCAGTGGCTTCATATTGATTGGGACGAAGGACCTGGAAAAGATGGGGCCTTCGGTCCGTATCATCAGTTCGAGCGGCTTGATATCTATAAAAAATATCTCGATAAACTGATTAAAGAGGATAAAGTATATCCGTGCTATTGCACTGAAGAAGAGCTGAAGGAAGAGAGGGCAAGGCTCATTTCAATGAGGCAGAGGCCCAGATATATGGGAAAATGCAGAAATCTTACCGCCGACCAAAGGGCAGAATTTGAAAATAAAGGGAGAAATCCTGCCTTCCGCTTTAAGGTCGAAAAAGGAATCGTAGAGTTCAAAGACCAGATCCGCGGGGCCATGAGATTTGATTGTGATTCCATTGGAGATTTTATTATTATGCGTTCCAACGGGATTCCCGCATACAATTTTGCAGTTGTTATCGATGATCATTACATGGAAATAAGCCATGTCATAAGAGGAGAAGATCATCTCTCCAATACGGCATTGCAAATGCTTCTCTATAGGGCATTGGGATTTGAACCCCCGTTCTTTGCGCACCATTCTCTGATTCTGGGAAAGGATCGGACAAAATTGAGCAAAAGACACGGCTCTGTTTCTGTGAGGGAATTCAGGGAAAAGGGAATTCTGCCGGAGGTATTCCTGAATTATCTTTCCCTTCTTGGAAGCTCTTTTGGCGGGGGAAAAGAAGTCTGTTCGATTAAAGAAATAATCGAAGTATTTTCCTTGCAAAGAGCGGGTAAAAGCGGTGCAATTTTTGATGAAAGTAAATTGAAGTGGTTAAATGGTATTTATATTAGAAATTACAACCTGGAAAAACTAACAAGACAACTGATTCCTTTTATTAATAATGCCGGATATAATTGTTCTTCTCTCGATGAGATGTGGCTTTTTTCAGTCGTAGAGGCTATCAGGGATAACCTGACCGCTCTCTCCGACATTGGGGAATGTATTGATATGTTTTTTGATGCAAAGTATGAACTGTCTCCTGATGCCCAGTCTCTTTTGAAAGAAAAGGAAGCTCTTGGGGTTGTCAGGCTGGTTCGTGATTCACTGGCCCATATAAACAGCCACAGCAATGATGTATATAGTTTAGTTATCAATACCGTACGCGAGAATACAGACCTGAAAGGGCGGAAATTATTTATGCCCATAAGAGCTGCTGTAACAGGGAAACTTGCTGGCCCGGAGCTTGAAAAAATATTTGCTATTCTGGGGAGAGATTCAATTCTCAAGCGAGTGGAAAGGGCTATGGAAATTGTAGGGATTAAGGATTAATCCTCTTTGGCAATAATAGGGCCAGTTTTCGATCATGTCGAATACTGGCCCTTCATTTTTGAACTTGAAACTTGAAACCTGAAACTCGAAACTTAATTTACAGCGGAATGTTGTTGTGTTTTTTGGGAGGCCTTACCTCCGATTTATCCTTGAGGGCATCCAGAAGAGTGGCTACCCGTTTTCTTGTCTCTCTCGGTGCGATGACCTCTTCAATTATTCCCATGCGTGCTGCGAAATAGGGATTATTGAACTGCTCTTCATAGGCAGCAACTAATTCTTTCCTTTTGGCTGCGGGATCTTCAGCGGCTGCGATTTCACGACGGTAGATGATGTTGCAGGCCCCTTCTGCGCCCATAACTGCGATTTCGGCTGTCGGCCACGCCATCACATAGTCAGCACCCAGCTGCTTACTGCACATGCCAATATAAGCTCCACCATAATCTTTACGGGTTACAACTGTAATCTTTGGCACAGTAGCTTCGGCATATACATGAAGAAGCTTGGCTCCGTGGCTGATAATCCCGGCCCACTCCTGGGTAGTCCCCGGCATGTATCCAGGAACATCGGCAAAGGTTAAAAGGGGAATATTAAATGCGTCGCAGAACCGGATAAAGCGTGATGCTTTGTCGGATGCCTTGTAATCCAGGACACCTGCATTGCCCTTCGGGTTATTTGCAATGACACCAACGGTTTGTCCATTGATCCTGATAAAGGCTACGATAATACTTATTGCCCAAAGTGCATGGGGTTCGAATATCTCGTTGTTATCTGCAATGGCCTCTATCACCTTCCTCATATCATAAGCACGGGTCGTCCTGTCAGGAACAATAGTGTCAAGTTCTGGACATTCCCTGTCCGGGCTGTCGGTACATTCCACAATGGGAAGGGGACTGTGACAGCTGTCCGGCAGATAGGATAACAGCGTCTTGATCCCGTTGATGCAGTCTTCGTCACTCTCTGTGGCGAAATGGCAGACCCCGCTTTTCGTTGCGTGTGCAATGGCTCCACCGAGATCATCATGGGTAACTTCCTCTCCGATGACGGCCTTGATAACATCTGGTCCCGTTATATACATGTAACTGCTTTCTTTAACCATAAATACCCAGTCCGTAAGTGCCGGTGAATACACCGCTCCTCCGGCCGTAGGTCCCATGATTGCCGTAATCTGAGGGATGTATCCCGATCCGATGGTGTTGCGATAGAAGATCCCACCGTACCCGTCAAGAGACGGAACCCCTTCCTGAATACGCGCACCGCCTGAATCATTAAAGGAGACAAATGGTTTCCTGGCATCCATTGCCATATCCATAACTTTCCATATCTTTTTTGCGTGCATTTCTCCAAGACTCCCGCCGGCACTTGTGAAATCCTGGAATGACGCAAAAACCGTGCGGCCGTTTACCTTCCCAAAACCGGTAATAACGCCATCTGCCTTGATGTCCTTCTCTCCCAATCCGAAAAGGGTTGAACGAGTTTTTACAAATAACTGGGTTTCCTGAAATGTTCCATCATCGAAGAAGATCTTGATTCTTTTACGGGCGGTGAGTTTTCCCAGACTATGCTGTTTCTCGATCATCTTTTCTCCGCCCATCGTCAATAAACTGTCTCTTTTTTCTTCGAAGGCCTTTAGTTTGTCTGCTGTAGCTCCCATGTTTTTACTCCCTCTTATGTAGATTAACTTAACTGTTCATAAATCGGCGCTTAATAACATGTCTGTCCCTTAAATGCAATACAATTTGCTCCCGATTTCCCCCTTGACCTGAATATGATGGTAATATATATAAGCGAGGCACTATTTTTGCAATATCTTTAAGAAAATCAATTAAAAGTGAAATATGGGAGGACGCATGAAATATATTGATCAAATCAATCTTAAAGGAAAAAAGGTTCTCTGCAGGTTTGATTTTAATGTTCCTATGGATGAAAATTCTAATGTTATTGATGACAGGAGAATTCGGGCCGCACTCCCGACCATTAACCATGCCCTGGATGAAAAGGGAAAGATTATTATTATTTCTCATCTGGGAAGACCCCAGGGAAAATTCGTTGACAGGCTTAGCCTCAATCCCGTAGCGAGAAGGCTGTCACGCCTTCTCAACAAGGAAGTCATTCTGGCTAAAGACTGTATCGGTAGTGAGGTAAAAAATCTTATTGATAATTTGAAGCCGGGATGTGTTATCATGCTGGAGAACCTGCGATTTCACAAGGAGGAAACAGAGAACTCTGACGGATTTGCAAGGGAATTGGCAAGCTTTGCGGATGTGTATATAGATGATGCCTTTGGTAATGCACACAGAGTTCATGCATCTAATGTAGGCATTACCAAGTATGCAAAAGAGTGTGGTATCGGTTTTCTTATGAAAAAAGAGTTGAATTATTTCAAAAAAGCTCTCGAAAACCCCTTCAGACCATATGTGGCTATTGTTGGTGGCGCAAAGGTGTCCGACAAGTTGCAGGTCCTGATCAACCTTATTGAGAAAGTTGATAAAATGATAATTGGTGGAGGGATGGCATTCACCTTTCTCAAGGCAATGGGACATGAAGTAGGAACTTCCATTGTCGAAGAAGATCTTATAAATACGGCTCGCAGGGGTATTGAAATAGCGAGGAATTTAGGGGTAAAATTGTATCTTCCCGTTGATTGCGTTATAGCGGAGAAAGCTGATCCAAAAGCGGTGACGAAAATCGTTCCGGTACAGGAAATAGACCCAAACTGGATGGGTCTGGATATTGGTCCTGCCACGATCGCTCTTTTTACCGAGGTTCTGCATGATGCGAAAACAGTCATATGGAACGGTCCCATGGGTGTTTTTGAGATTGACGCATTCAGCAGGGGAACGCTCGCCATGGCACATGCCGTCGCAAGTTCGCACGCTCTCACAATTGTAGGGGGAGGTGATACGGATGTTGCCATTCACCAAGCTGGTGAGAGTGATTACATTACTTATATATCAACTGGCGGCGGTGCATCTCTCAATCTTCTGGAAGGAAAAAAACTTCCTGCCATTGAAGCCTTGAATAAGACGGACGGTGAGTGATGAGCGATGAGAAATCAGCATCCAGCATCCAGTAACCAGCATCCGGCATCATGAGAAATATCAAGATCATTGTCGAATATGACGGTACCTGTTATCATGGATGGCAATGGCAACCAAATGGCATTACGATTCAGCAGGTTTTAGAAGAAAAGATCAGTACGATTACTCAGGAAAAAATAAAAGTCATCGGCTCCGGAAGGACAGATGCAGGTGTTCACGCAATAAATCAGGTCGCAAACTTCAAAACAAAATCCCTGATTGGGGTTTCAAATCTCTTAAGAGGAATAAACAGCCTTCTTCCAAAGGATATCGTTGTTAAAGAGTTATCAGAGGTAGACGATGGATTTCACGCAAGGTATGATGCCAGAAGCAAGGTATATTCCTTCAATATATATAACAGCTGTATCAGATCTGCACTTTACAGAAATTACTCGTGGAATATTTATGATCCCCTTAACATAAATGCTATGAGAGAGGCGATCATTCTGCTCAAGGGAACCCATGACTTCTCCTCCTTTTGCGGGGCTAATGATGATGCTTCAAATCATATCAGAACTGTTATTGATGTCAGCATTGAAACAAAAGGAGATCATATGATAAGCATTACTATAGAAGCGAATGGTTTCTTGCGCCATATGGTCAGGAACATTGTAGGCACTCTCGTTGATGCAGGTAAAGGGAAGCTCACATCAGCGGAGTTTTTCGAAATCATGAAACGTAAAGATAGAACGAAGGCCGGTATTACGGCGCCGCCCCAGGGCCTTTTTTTAAAGGAAGTGAGGTACTGATGAAGATTCTGGTTTTGGGAAATATGGGAATGCTTGGTACTGATATTGTCGGTAAACTGAGCGCATCGTATGATGTTATCGGAAAAGATATTGACGATTTCGACATTACGGATAAACAGGATTGTCGCCGTGTGATCGTTGAGTCCGACGCCGAGATTGTCATAAATGCAGCAGCATACACGAATGTCGACGACTGTGAAGACAATCAAGAGACATGCTTTGCTGTTAATGCAGAAGGTGTGAAAAATGTGGTTCGGTCATGCACGGAACAGGGAATTAAAATTGTCCATTTCAGCACCGATTATGTTTTTGACGGTACGCAGAATACTCCTTATACGGAAGACTTCCCCTATAATCCAATAAA
The DNA here is from genome assembly GCA_964523565.1 of uncultured Syntrophaceae bacterium. GTDB lineage: Bacteria > Desulfobacterota > Syntrophia > Syntrophales > UBA6807 > CAZGAK01. The sequence continues at coordinate 79,296 of CAZGAK010000003.1, forward strand.
CGTTTATGGTCAGTCTAAACTCCAGGGTGAATTGTACCTGAGAGAATATTCGAATAATTACATATTAATACGGACTGCCTGGCTGTATGGTAAGAACGGAAAGAATTTTGTCGATACAATTATTGACAAGGCACACATTGAACGGTCTCTCCAGGTGGTAGACGATCAGATCGGTTCGCCCACGTACACTGTCGATTTAGCATCTGCCGTTAAGGTACTTATAGAGGGTAACCACACAGGCATATTTCATGTTACGAACAGGGGGACCTGCAGCTGGTATGAATTTGCCTTGAAAATATTGGAATATGCGGACGTGAAAAATGTAGAGGTAAAACCTGTCACATCCGATACATTTCCACGCAAGGCACTTCGACCACATTATTCGGTTTTGAGCTGCAAGAAGTTTTCTCACGCCACACAAAGAACAATGAGGTACTGGCAGATAGCATTGAAAGATTATATCAACAGGATCAATTGAGATAGTCATTTTTTTCAAGGAATTACTTTATTTAACCTTGACACCCTCTTCTTTTTTTTGAATAATGTTTAAATTGTTATTCATTCTAATAAAAATCCCCGTCGTATTTTTAAATAATGCATCTTTAAAGTGAAAGGGATATATAGTGAAAAAGATCACAATACTTATTCCCATTTTGTTTTTTTCACTTGTTGCAGTGGTATCATCTCCCGCAAAAAATTTAATTATATCACAGGGAACATCATCCATTCATGACAATCGAATTGATATTGCAAGGGATAAGGCATTGGACCATGCCTTGCGAAATGTAATTGAAAAATCGGTTGGGGTAATGATTTCCAGTACAACAGAGGTTGAAAATTACGAGGTTAAATTAGATCAAATTCTGTCAGAATCCAGGGGCTTCATAAATTCTTATGAGGTGCTCTCCGAAGTGAGAGAAGGCAATCTTTTCAGGATAACAATCGAAGCCGACGTTGGTATTGGAAAACTAAACAGTAGAATGGAAGCTGTTAATCTCATTATGACGCGAAAATCAAAGCCTCGTTTGATGATCATATTTAACAAGAAGGACCAGGCGAACCTGATTGCCGAATCTGCTATGGCAAAATATTTTATATCGAAAGGTTTTAAGGTAATTGATGCGGAAACTGCTAAAAACAATATGAGACACGAACGCCTTCAGGGGTTAGCTTTTGATAAGAAGGCTATAAGGAGGGTTGGCCACCGTTACGGTGCGGAAGTTATGATTATTGGTGGTGTGGAATCTTCCAGCAGATCCGTCAAGGTGGATGATGTCGAAATGCAGTTTAATAAAGCCATTGCATCTGTTAAAGCCGTAAAGGTTGACACAGGTGAAGTCATCGCTACCGATAGTGATACCCGGTCAGCGCCTGGAATGGGGGATGCGGAAAAATCGATTATTGAAGAAATAGGAAATAACCTGGCAGAAAACATGATGGATCAGATAGTAGATCGATGGTCCTCAGAATTGACAAACATAGTTACGGTCAAATTGCTTGCCTCGGGCCTTAAATCGTATGAAGATCTTACAAAATTTAAGGAAATCGTCGCAAACAGAGTAAGGGGCGTTAAACAATTGTTCCAGCGTTCTTATGCAGGTGGACGTGTTGAACTGGATGTAGAGATCAGGGGAAACACGCAGAGCCTGGCTGATGATATTGCTGCGATGAAAATGGGTAACCGGAAGATTAAAATAGTAGAGATGACCCAAAACAAACTGGAAATTAAAATATTACCGTAATAAATATCTTGGGAGTGAATAAAATGAAGTTCATGAAAAGAAACTGGATGGCATTGATAGGCTTGCTTGCGCTGATTGTTGTTTTCGGATGTGCCGGTATGGAAAGTTACAAAGTGGGTGAACAACTAAGTAAAAGTAATCGATGGGATGAAGCTATCGTTTATTATGAAAAAGCTGTAAAGGAAAATCCCGAAAGTAAACAATACCGGCAGAAGTTGACACTGGCTAAACAAGAAGCCGCCAAGGTACATTATGCAAGGGCAAAGCAGATATTATCTTCAACCCCGGAGTTAAACCTGCTTTCCCTGGAGCAGGTTTTGAAGGAAGCCGGGCGTGCTTACGATCTGGATTCCCAGAATAAAACCATATCAGCCTTTCATAATGAATTAAATGAAAAAAGAAGGAAGCTTGTCTTTGAAATAAAGGCACTATATCATGATGCCGAGTCGGATCTGGTTGAGGGAAATTGGATGGATGCCATTACAAAATTAAGGCGAATTAACGAGATCTTTCCCGGATATGAGGATACGGGTGATAAACTCGCCAGGGCTGAAGAGCAGGGTGCCAAGTTTTATTACAAGCAGGGCATTGTCTTCGGAAAACAGGAGGATTGGAAAATGGCATCCCGGTCCCTTAAAGCAACAATGGATATCAACCCCGATTTTCTTGATGTTGAAAAATTATATGAAGATGCCAGATCTAAAGATAACATCAATTATTACATCAAGGGAGGTAACGGAGCTTTACGTGAAAACAATTGGGAACAGGCTCTCATATTTTACGAAAAAGCCCTGGAATACAAACCAGACGACCAGACTCTCTTGAAAAAAGTTGAATCTCTGAAAACAAAAGTGGGTAAAATTTACTTTGATCAAGCCGTAAAATTAACCCAACAGGGGGAACTTTATCAAGCCTGCAAAAAGATAGAATTGACCAGAATGTGTTATCCATCTATTCAGGATCATCTCCTGTTCAACAAGCTGATCAATAACCTTTCCCAAAAACTGGTACTAAGGGCCGAAGAGTACTCGAAACAAAAGAAATGGGGCAATGCTCTGGTATGGCTTCAAAAAGTGGAAGTGCTGAATCCAAATTATCAAGATCTCTTTTACAAAACTCTGGAAGTCAGGGATGCCATAACAAAAAGGATTAAGAAATCGATTGCTGTTTTTGATTTCGGCAGTCCCAGTAATTATAAAGATGCAGGCAAAATAGTGTCTAACAAACTCATAGCATTTCTTCACACAAATGCCAGTGGAGATGTAAAGATCATCGAACGAGAGAACTTGAAATCTCTCTTAAAAGAGGTGCAGTTGGGACAAACGGGGTTGGTTGACCCCGAAACTGTCCGGACGGCAAAGATGAAGGGAATTGACACTTTTATTTTAGGTGACGTCCTTCAGTATTCCGTCAAAACTGACACTCATATGAGTTCAAATCAGGTTAAGGTCCTGATAGATACCGAAATGGTTCCCAACCCTGATTTCATGTTATGGCTGATGCAACATCGTACACCAACCCAGGAAGACTGGAAACATGCGCCCCCGAAGGAAAGAGAAAAGAAAAATTACCAGTTGGTTTCCTATAAAACAGGTGTAAACAAAATCAGTTCCCTGATAGAGATCTCCTATAAGCTGGTGGATACCAAAACAGGTGAAAATCTTTCAACCGACACTGTGTCCGGGAAACTGGTCAAAGAGGATAAATATCGAGATGAGGTCCCCATGGCCAATATTTCCTATGATCCCCTGGATCTTCCTTCGGAATTGGAGGTTTTAGACGAATTATCCAATGCCAAGGTGTCTGAAGTTGGTCAGAGAGTACTCAAACATTTCCAAAGCCTCGAAGTTGAATATTTCAATGAAGCCCATGTACAGCTTAAACGCCGGCGGTATGAGGATGCGATTGAGAGATATATGGATGCCCTTTTTGATGAAAACTTAAAGAGTATTTCAACTCCTGTTTCGCAACAATCCCTTGATATGATTGATAAGCTGATTCAGAACAGGTAAATTGCTCAAAAGCCCGCTGGTTTTACCGCGGGCTTTCTTTATGGAGTATTGCGCATGTTAAAGAAAAAATATTTTATTCTGTTAGCATTTCTTTCACTCCTTTTTTTCTTTCCAGTAATAGCCGATGCCAATCCTGCGGTTAAGATTTCTGTCTTTAATTTTAGTACCTTTAATATGGAAGCCGCCGGTTATGGTACGACTGTTACTAACATGCTCTTGACTTCGCTTGAATCATCGGCACATTTTGATGTGATGGGTCGCAAAAAACTGGAAGCCTTCCTTAGATTAAATGATCTTCAGCAAAATGATAATCTTAAAAATGTCGTCTGCATTGGGAACCGATTGGGGCTTTATGCAATCGTAGTTGGTACTGTTGCAAAAAAAGGATCTATTATTACCATAAAATGCAAAGTCATCCGGATTGACCAGAAGAAGGTGATCCTTAATACCCGATCGAAGTCCATCGGCGATGCTGGATTGATATCTGAAACCGGCAAGCTGAGCGAGCTCATTACTCAAGCTATTACAAGCAGTCTCAACCAGCAGGTAAAGATAAAAAAACGTGGTCTGCAAAAGCCGGTAAATATAGAAGGAAGATCCAGTGGAAGCAGTAGAATATATCTTTCGTGGAAGAACCCTCCAGGTCGTAAAGCTGCAGGATACAAAATTTTCAGAAGTCTATCGGAAAAAGGGCCATTTGCCAGGATTGCCCAGGTGAAAGAACCGGAATATCTTGATCAGTATCTGGAAACCAGAACAACCTACTATTATAAGATGATATCATATGACGCTAAGGGACGTCAGAGCAGTTTTTCAGATATTATATCTGTTGAAACCTCACCAACCCCGAATCCGCCCATTATTTTAAGTACCGATCCTCATATAAAGAGTATAGAAATTACCTGGGCACCCTCTCCTGCAAAAAGTGAAGACCCATTTAAGTTGAAGGGATACAAACTTTATCGAGCGAAGGTGGAAGGAGGACCGTATCATCAAGTTGCCAATATCCTGGGCAGGGGTGTCGGGCCAGGAAAACAGGGGAAGCCATTTTATGAGTTGTTAAAAGTCAGTTATGTCGACAAGGGTCTTGCTGATGGAGAAGACTACTATTACAAGGTTACGGCTTATAATGTTAAAGACCTGGAAAGCGATTTTTCGACTCCCGTTAAAGGAACAAGCATTCCCATTATTCATAATCTTTCAGCCAGGGGAGGGATGATCAGGGAAATAGAACTTGTCTGGGATCAGTCAAGTTCGTCTCATATAAAAGGTTATTATGTTTATCGAAGTACTAATGAAAATAAGGGGTTTAATAAAATAAAAAAGATCGATAAACCACTTGCCGGCGAGAAAAAACAGATTCATTTTATAGACGATCAAGGGCTTGGTGATAAAATTACTTATTATTATCATGTGACAGCGTTTGAAGAGAAAGCTGTAGAGACTTCTCCCTCCGTAACGGTTTCAGGTGTAACCAGGGGAAAACCCCCTGTTCCTGAAGGCCTGCAGGCAAAAAGCGGTATGGCAAGAGAGGTGGCGCTTACCTGGAAGGCAAATGACGAGGAGGAAGTCAAAGGTTACAGACTGCACCGCAGTCATGATGTCAAAGGACCTTTGTCAATTATTAAGGACCTGGCGGGACGGGGGAAAAATCGATTTGTCGATACGAAACTCGAAGACAATACCGCGTACTGTTACAGGGTTACTTCATACAATAAGGTCAACGTTGAAAGTATCATGTCTAATACCGCCTGTGCCACGACCAAGCCAAGGCCTAAAAAACCAGAGGGACTTAAAGGTGTCAAGTTACAAGTCAGGAAGACGCCGCTTAAATGGACGTCAAACCCTGAGAAAGATATAGTTCTTTATTATATCTATCGTAGTTCTGACAAAGGTCAAAAATTTCCCCGGATAGCTAAAATAAGCGGAAAAACAAATTATATTGATGAAGGTCTCGAAAACGGACATGAATATCAATACAAGATTCAAGCAGAGGACAAAGATAAACTGACAAGTGATTTCTCTAATATTATAACTATCAGGACCAAGCCGAAGCCGAAAGCCCCTGGAGGATTAGAAATAAAATCTGAAGGGGGGCGAATAGAACTCATATGGATAAAAAATACAGACGCAGATATATCTCATTATATTATTTATGAAAAGGTTTTATTTTTTCCGAAAAAAGTCAAAACCGTCACGTCAAACAGCTTTACCATATCCGGTTTATCTCCCGGAAAGAAAAAAACCTATGTTGTCACGGCAGTAGATAAAGATGGACTTGAAAGTGAGCCGAGCCGGGAAATTCAAGTGGTCGTAAAATGAATTATGATGAAACCGGAAGAAATATTTATGGTTCATCCTATCGCAAATACAGGGTTTTCCAGGACCTATATTATTGAGGGTCGCAGTTCACTGATGGTCGTAGACGTGGGAAGTGTTGGAGCTGCAAGGGATATTGAAGAATACATAACCGGTAAACTTGGAAGAAGCCTGAAAGATTTACAGTATATTACAGCAACTCATTTCCATATCGATCATATTGGAGGAATTGGTCATCTCATTGACAAATGTGAATCTACGACGAAGGTTCTTTTTAATTACAGGGTTGCAGATTACCTGAGCGGTAAGAAAAAGATATCTCTTATAAGGAACTGGTTTTCAGGGCTCATGCCTGCATCTGTTGCCAGTGCCCGCTATGTAAGAAGGTTGTCGCATCTCGGGTTTATGAACCTTGCCGGAATTCCACTTCCGGGATTCAGAAACTTCGTCAAACTCCCATTCGGAAAGGAAAGAATCTGTTATATTGAAGGTAATGGCAAAAGGAGATATATGCTTGGTTTCGAGAAATGGGAGGTTTTAGAGACACCGGGACATACGGAGGATTCTGTTTCTTTTTTTAGTGAAAAAACGGGAGAGTTAATATGTGGTGATCTGATTATCAATATATCAAAAGGTGGACCTGGGAGATTAAACCGTTTTTACTGGAGAAAGGATATTATACAAGACTCATTCAATTATTTGTGTGATACCATTAAACCTGTCATTATATACCCTGGTCATGGCGATATTATAAGGGATAGGGGGAATGCCCTTCTGGGTGTGGATACGTTTTGATAGAAAAACGGGCTAAAGGCTGAAAGCTGAAACGTGAAAGCAAAAAACAACCCTGATCTATGAACCTTTATCCCTTTCACCTTTGACCTTTGATCTTGCGGCTTTGCCGCCTTAGTCCCTTAATTGTGAAGTTCTTGCAAAAATGGCAAAAGAATTTCTTTATGGCTGATAAGTCCTTGCAAAACT